>JAJPEB010000146.1 GCA_023252315.1 Candidatus Woesearchaeota archaeon
CCCGCACAACCTTTTTAAACCCCTTTCCGCTCGTGAGAGCGATGATCACGATCCCCGGCGTCGACCCCGTCTTCATGTGGATCGGGTTCATCCTGCTCATCTGCCTGCTGCTCGCGCTCGACCTCGGTGTCCTCAACAAGAAGGACCACGTGATCGGCGTCAAGGAGGCGCTGCTGTGGTCCGCGTTCTGGATCGGGCTCTCGCTCCTCTTCAACGCGCTCCTGTGGTGGAAGTTCGGCTCGGACACAGGGCTCGAGTTCTTCACGGGCTACATCATCGAGAAATCGCTCTCCATCGACAACCTGTTCGTGTTCCTGCTCATCTTCGGGGCGTTCAATATCCCGCGCATCTACCAGCACCGCGTGCTCTTCTGGGGCATCCTCGGCGCGATCGTCATGCGCGGCATCTTCATCGTCGCGGGCGCGGCGCTCGTGTCGCGCTTCCAGTGGATCTTCGTCATCTTCGGCGCGTTCATCCTCTACGGCGCGTACCGCATGTATTTCGACGAGGACCAGGAGTTCGATCCCGAGCAGAGCGTCGCCGTGCGCTGGGTGCGTAAGGTGTTCCCCGTCTCAAGGAGCCTGCACGGCCACGCGATGTTCACGAGGGAGGACGGCAAGCGCGCGGTCACCATCCTCTTCGTGGCGCTCGTCGTGATCGAGCTCACCGACGTGGTGTTCGCGACCGACAGCATCCCCGCCGTCTTCGCGATCACGACCGACCCATTCATCGTCTTCACGAGCAACATCTTCGCCATCATGGGGCTGCGGTCCCTCTACTTCGCGCTCGCCGAGATGCACGAGATGTTCATCTACCTCAAGGCGGGCCTCGCGGCGGTGCTCGCGTTCATCGGCGCGAAGATGGTGCTCTACAAGTGGGTGCACCTGCCCGTGTGGCTCTCGCTGCTCGTGATCGTCGTGATCCTGGGCATCGCGACCGTCGCGTCGCTCCTCAAGAACCGCTCGGACATCAGGCACGGGCGCAGGCCCGGCGGCGGGCACCCCGAGACGATCACGGGCGCGGCGCTCGGCGACATCCTCGCGGAAGAGCACCACGGCGGCGAGCGCGGGAAGTGATCCCGCAGCGGGAGCGCGGCCGGAGCACGTGCCTGCGCGCATTCCCGGGCTATGCGCGCGTCCTCGACACGGTCTCCCTCAGGTATCCTGCGACGTGGCCGCGCTCGACGACGCCGATCGCCCTCCCGCTCGCCGTCGCGCACATGCGCGCCTCGCCGCGCAGGCTCGCGCGCTCGTAGGGCCACGCGACGCAGAGCTCCTCGATCAGCGCGATCTCCGACGCGCTCGTGGCGCACAGCTCGCCGAGCGCGCTGCGCACGCAGCTCTGGACGTAGGCGCCTGCGATCGCGAGCGGCACGGGAGGGATCCTCGCGTAGGCTCCGGGATCGAGCGCCTCGCCCCAGCGGTGCTTCGAGAAGAAGACGTCGTCCACGCGCCCCTCTTGCGCGAGCCGCGCGCTCGCGAGCGCGTACGAGACCGGATCCTCGAGGAGCGCCGTGCAGAATCCTTCCCGCTTCGCGAGATCGAGCGCATCGAGCACCTTCATGGCGCCCCGCTCGTCGGCGAAGCCGTAGGGCACCACGTCCGCGCGGGCGTCCCATCGGCGCAGGTAGGGCGCGAACGGATGCACGAGGAGCAGGACCGGGGCCTCGCGCAGCCCCCTCGCGTGCGAGGCCCTGTGCAGCGCGCACGCGTCGAGCAGCTCCCCGGGCCTTCCCGCCCGGAACTCGTAGAGCGAAGGGTCGGGGTAGCGGGCCCTCGCGGCCTGCGGCGAGAGCGAAACCATCTCGGAGAGGAAGTCCGCGAATCGCGCGAACCCTTCGACGATGCCGATCCCCCGCTCGCGCGCGAGGCCGAGCAGCCCGACGAGACCGTCGCAGTACTGGCCTTCGCACGGGCTCGCAGCTCCCGTCCTTGGGGCGTCCGCGGTGATGGGCATGAGCATGGGATATCCTGCTTATTTATAAACAGGACCTGGTTCTCTCGCGCCACTACCGACGTGGCGCGCCACCCTGCGGGGCGGAAGCGTCCACGGCCGTCCTCGCGGGCGGCTCGCCAGGTAAGAAACGCGCGAGAACACGAAGGCGTTCTTGCAAGAGGTACGAAAATGACTGAAGAGGAGAACCTGCTCGTCCCCAACGAGGAATACCTCAAGGCGGGCATCCACATCGGCACGAAGTTCAAGACGAAGCACATGGAGAACTTCATCTACAAGACCCGCAACGACGGGCTCTCCGTGCTCAACATCCAGTCGGTCGACGAGCGCATCAGGCTCGCGGCCCAGCTGCTCAGCCACTACGCACCCGAGGACATCCTCGCGGTGTCGAGGCGCGAGAACGGCTGGAAGGCGGTGAAGAAGTTCTCGCAGCTCACGGGCGCGAAGGAGTTCGCGGGCAGGTACCCCCCGGGCATCCTCACGAACCCGAAGCTGAGGAACTTCACCGAGGCCAAGATCATGGTTGTGACGGACGTGTGGCCGGACCGCAACGCCGTGCAGGACGCGATCCGCGTGGGCATTCCTGTGATCGCGCTGTGCGACACGAACAACCAGTGCAACAACATCGACCTCGTCGTGCCCTGCAACAACAAGGGCAAGAAGTCGCTCGGCCTCGCGTTCTACCTGCTGACGAAGCTCTACATGCAGCAGCGCGGGCTCGGCGAGATCCCTGCGACGCTGGATGACTTCACGGCGGAGTAGGATACGGATTCCTTTTCTTCTTCCTTTCTTCCCTTTTCCTCTATTCTCTGTAGCCGGACACTTCGTCGCTCAGCTCGCGCCACATCTTCCTCTGGTGCCCGTAGATGAACCTG
>JAJPEB010000032.1 GCA_023252315.1 Candidatus Woesearchaeota archaeon
CTCCTCCTTCTTGGGCCGCCTGCGCAGGCGGGCCACGGCCTCGCTCACGAGGCCGAACGCGAGGAACGCGACGCCCACCCAGAAGAAGGCGGTCAGGTTCGTCGAGCGCTTCGTCTCGATGTACTTCGAGTAGCCCATCACGCCTGCGCCCACGAGCGCGAAGAGCCATCCCGGAAGCTTGGCCATGGGCAGATCGCCGGCATGTCGATATAAAAATCTACAGGTTCTTGGGATGGACGAGGCAGCGCATGGCGCTGCGCATCGCGTAGTCCCTGCTCGTGCACCTCATGCCTTGCATTCCCGGCAGCGTGCATACCTGGGAATAGGCCGCTCCGGGCATCCTTGCCGGATGGTCGATGCGGAACGTCCGCGCTGCGTCGCCGCGGCCGTCGCTCAGTGCGGCGATCGCCCGCTCGAGGTTCTCGCGCCCTCCCGCGAGCGCGGCAAGGAACGGCAAGTAGCGCGCGTCGGTGAGCTCGTCGAGCCCCACCCTCCCTCGCGCAGGCACCTGCGCCCCGGGGATTATCACGGCGAGCGGCACGTACCTGTGCATCCCATGCAGGTAGAGGCTACGCTCGAGATCCAGAGGAGAGGCGATCCTTCGATCGACGCGAGGCGCCTTCCCTTCGCACGAAAGCGTGTCCGGAGGGGGCTGCGATGATCCTTGGGCCCTTCTGTGGCGGGGTCGTTCCTCGTAGAGGCGGACCCCGTGCAGCACGTAGAGGCGGCTCGGCGCGTCGCTGAAGCTCACCATCTCCGTGCCCGTGAGGAACCCGCTTCTCCAGACGTCTCCGCACGGACGCTGCTCGTGCGCTATCGCCTTGAGATGGTCCGGGAACGAGAGAGGGACACGCGTCCCTGCCGCGGCAGCGGGCACCTCGTACGCATCCAGCAGGCGCAGGTGCACAGGCACTGGCGTCGTGGTGCTCGTCCGGGATGCGCGCGCCATCGCTTTCTGCCTCAGTTCGCGGCCCCGCGCGAGAAATAGGCGGGCGGAGCGGGAGCATACCCTTCCGCCCGCAAGCGCCCGAGCAAGCCCTTCGCCTGCGCGCCATGCGCGAGGTTGATGAACGATCCCACGTGGAGCGTATCGACGATGCTGAGCATGTCGTGGAAGCTGTCCGACCCGTAGAGGTGGGTGCCGACGCCAGACCCGACCATGAGCGACTGGTCCTCGCGCAGCAACGTCCGCAGGAAGACGAGCGTCTGCAGCGCGTACTGCGGCGTGAGCTGGGTCCTGCACCGGGCGAACCGGTCCGCGATTTCCCCGCTGGTCATGAAATCCATGAAGTTCACCGCCACTCTCTGCACCCCCAGATTCCGGAGCGTAGCGACCTGGGAGGCGAGATCCGCGGGCGACTCCCCGACGCCTATGAGAATCCCCGAGGTCGCAGGCAGCCCCGTCGCCTCCGCGAGGCGCAGCGTCGCGAGCTTGTCTTCGAGCCGCCTGCCATTCGCCCCTACCGCCGACGGGTAGAGCCTCGCGGACGTCTCGAGGTTGTTGTGCACGTAGGCGAGGCCAGCCTTGCCGAGAGCCGTCATCACCTGCGGGTCCCGGATGATGCCGAGATCCCCTCCGAGGTATCCTCCTCCGGACTCCCCGATGATTTCCGCAAGCGCCTCGAGGCGAGCGTCGTTACGCACGCCGTGCCAGTAGCCCACGAGCTCCACGTGGCACTCGGGGACGGCCGCCCTCGCCTCCGCGATCTCCTTCCCTATCGCATCGCGGATCTCTCCCCTGTTCCATCGCCCCACGATATCGGTGCCCAAGGTGCAGTAGTTGCAACGCACGGGGCAGCCCGGCTCGTTGAGCGCGACGGTCTTGCGCAGCGCGACCTGCCCCGGCGGGGATATCCCTTCCCTTATCGCGCTGGCCCGTGCGAGCGCGTCCTCGTACCCGTCGGGTTCCTGGAGCGCCTCCCAGAGCAGCGCCATGTCCGCATGCGTCGGATCTCTTGTCCAGGGCGCCGTGGTGGAGCGCCTCTCGAGCGGGTCTGCGGTCATGCTGCTGCGCCGCATGCAGGCCATGCTGCACGCGTAGCCGCAGGGCAAGCGAAACCATTATGAACTCGATGTAAATTATTTCACAAAAAAAGGAGGAAATGTGCATGCCTACTGTCGCCCACGTCGTGACGAAGCTCGTGACGGAGAAGCCCTTCCTGCACGAGGCGCTGCGGCGCGGCATCATCAACCATGCGGCGCTCGCGGAGGAGTTCCTGCCCGAGGTGCGCACGACGGTGGGCCACGAGGTCACGTTCTCCGCCGTGAACATGGCGATCCGCAGGCTCTCCGAGCGGCTCGCGCAGCGCGAGGTCGAGCACGTCATCTTCGACAAGGACTCCGACATCACCGTGCGCTCGCATCTCGTCGAGATCACCCTCTTCAAGTCCGCGGCGGTGCAAGAGCGCATCCCCGAGCTCTACCGCATGATCGACATGGGCAGGGGGGATTTCCTCACGATCACGCAGGGCATGAACGAGGTCATGCTCATCACGGGCGCTCGCTACCGCGAGCGGATGCTCGCGCTCTTCGAGCAGCGCTCGGTGCGTAAGGTCATCGGGGGGCTCTCGAGCGTGAGCGTGCACATCTCCGAGCAGGCAGCGCAGGACTCGGGCATGTTCTACCTCGTCACGCGCTCGCTCGCCTGGGAGAACGTCAACATCGTCGACATCGTGAGCACGTACACCGAGCTCACGTTCATCGTCATGGAGCGCGACACGGGCAAGACGTTCGACCTGCTCAAGGAGCTGATCGGGAAGCGCGCGTAGCGGATTACTCCTCTTCCTCGTCGTCCCCGGGCTGCGCCTGCGGGTCCGCGTCCGAGTCGAGGTCCTCGTCCTTGAAGTCGCTCTCCTCGAGGAACTCGCGCATGCACGTCTCGTCGCAAAAGCGCCAGAGCCTGCCGTAGACGCGCCGCTCGACCACGATGTCGTCCGGGCCGAACGCCTGCCCGCAGTAGCCGCACACGTCCTTCTCGTCGCGCTCGACGTGGTCCGCGACGGGGATGTGCACGCCCGCCTCGCGCGCGATGGCCGCGGGGCTCATGTCGTCCCCGTCCGCGAGCAGCTCCTCCTCGACCTGTTCCTCGTACTCCTCGATGTCCTCGGGCGTCGCAGGCTCGTCGGGGAGTGCATCCTCAGGCATGCGTTGGATGAAACGAAACTGCGTTATAAATCTTCGCCAGGCCGCTTATGGCTCGCCTGTCCAGAGCGCATCGAAGAACTCAGCATATCTCCTTGCGTTCTCGAGCGATTTTATGTCGAATGCAGTGACCTTCTCTCCTCCGATCACCGTGATGACGTGGTTCCCTACGATGAACACTCCTGTCGGGAATTTCGCGTTCAGGAATCTCACCTGGTCCTCGCCCGAATACGCGCCTGTAGGGATGTAATGCCGCTCGAAGAACTTCTTGATGCTGTTGTTGAGGATGAGCCTGAGCCTCACGCGACTCCCTTTTCTCACCTCGTGGTAGAACAGGAAGAAGTTCATGAACGCAGGGATTCGCAGAAGCTCATTGAGGCCGAGCACCCTCACTTCCTTCACGCCGTCTTGCGTCGTGAATACCTCATGGAAGAGCGAGCGCAATCCCGCAAACCCCTCGTAGACGCGGCTATACTGGTCATCCTCTTTTCGCAGCGCGAGCAGCTTCGGGATCGCCTCTTCTATCTCCTTGCGCTCCTCGCGCAGCGCCCGCACGCGCCTGTCGACAAGCTCGAGCAGCGCGTTCGGATGCGTCGCCGAGAAATTTTTCCTGCCTGCGCATATCGCCGAGCTCGCGAGCCCTTTCGCGATGAGCCTGTCGAGGATCGGGTAGACTTTCGCGTGCGTGACCCCGGATCTCTTCGAGAGCGGCCCCACGGTCGTCTGCCCGAGCTCGAAAAGTGAGTAGTAGACCTTGATCTCGCCCTGCGTGAGGCCGAGATCCTCGAGAATGGCTTGCTCTTCCATTATTACTCCCTTAGGAGGTAAGAGAACTTAAGTATTTGTAACAACTATTTAGTAGTGTGAAAAGCTTGAACCTGATCGGGAGTGCGTATCTCGACGAGAAAATCGCGTCTGCGCTGAGCACGGTCTCCGGAGGGCATTGGGTGGGGGAGATGGGGGGTACGAGGAGCTGGGGACGCGGGTGCTGTAGATGACGGATCTGGAGGAACGGACTTGTCGGGAAGACGAGTTCTACCGCACGGCGCTCCAGGCCAGGTCGGCCGTAGCCTCAGACAGCGGCCTTTTGCGAAGAATCGGCTCGGTATTCGCCCACCAGTACATCGATCCTGAGAAAAATCCGCTGGCAGATGGGGTCACTTTCCTGGGGAAAGGGAGCTTCCATGCGCTGTATGGTGTGGGAAGTATGCCTGCCGCTCTCGCGGAAGGGGAAACGTTCCTGGCGCTTCGGATCAGAACGCTGGAGAACGTCCCCCGCAAGGACACCGGGAGGTACTCCTACAAGCTCTCGCGCGACGCGCCCATCCTTGCTCGTGAGGCCGCGCTCTTCGAGGCTGCGCACTCGAGCGGTGAGCGCACACCGCGCTTCTACGGCATCGTCGCATACGGGGATCTGGCGGGACTCCTCGTGGAGGACTTGAGCGAGAGAGGAAGGTATTCGTTCCAGGGAATCGATCTCGAGCGGTTCTTAAGAAGAGAGACCGGCGAAGTGTTTCTGCTCGATCCCAATGAGGATATTCGGAGCTGTGATAGCGAGCGCGGCAGAAAATACCTCGACGAGGGGATGAGGATAGATGTTCCGCTGCCAAACAATTTCCTGGGCCGACTCAAGGGACTGCTCTCTTATGCAAAGCACTTCAAGAGGATGCGCTAGAATCTCTTCACCGGCGAGAGCTTCTCCTTCCCGCCCATGAACTCCCTGAGCACGGGAGGTATCATGACCGAGCCGTCCGCCTGCTGCCCCTGCTCGACGATCGCCGCGAGCGCGCGCGAGGTCGCGACGCACGTGCTGTTGAGCGTGTGCGCCCAGAGGTATTCCTGGCGCTCGCGGTAGCGGATGTTGAGGCGCACCGCCTGGTACGCCGTGCAGTTGCTCGAGCTCACGACCTCCTTGTACGCCTGCACGCTCGGGATCCACGCCTCGAGGTCGTACTTCTTCGCGGCGACTGTCCCCAAATCCCCGGTGCAGATGAGCACCTGGCGGAAGTGCAGGCCCAGCGACGAGAAGAAGTCGATCGCGTTGCGCGTGATCTCCTCGTGCAGCTCCCAGCTCTGCTCCTGCCTCGCGATCACGATCTGCTCGATCTTCATGAAGTGGTGCACGCGCCAGATGCCCTTCTCCTCCTTGCCGTGCGTGCCCGTCTCCTTGCGGTAGCATGGGCTGATCCCGACGAGCCTGATCGGCAGCGATGCCGCGTCGAGCGTCTCGTCCTTGAACTGCGCGGTCAGCGGATGCTCCGACGTCGCGATGAGGTGGAGGTCCTCGCCCTCGATCTTGTAGAGCACCTCCTCGAAGTCCGCGAGGTCCGTCACGCCCTCGTACGCCGCGCGGTTCATCATGTGCGGGGGCATCACCGGCACGTAGCCGCGCGCGGCCATGAAGCGCAGCGCGTACGCCTCGAGCGCGTGCTCGAGCAGCGCGAGGTCGCCCTGCAGGAAGTAGAAGCGCGAGCCCGCGATCTTCGCCGCGCGCTCGAGGTCGACGACGTTGAGCGCCTCGACGAGCTCCGCGTGCGTCCTGGGCGCAAACGCGAACGCGGGCCTGCTGCCGAACTCCTTGACCGTCACGTTCTGCGAGTCGTCCTTGCCGTAGGGCACCGACTCGTGCATGAGGTTGGGCAGGCGCATGAGCAGCCTGCGCGTCTGCGCCTGCAATGCGTCCATGCGCTCGTCGAGCTCCCTGATGCGGTCCGGGATGCGCTTGACCTGCGCGATGAGCTGCGCGACGTCGCCGCCCTGCTTCTTCGTGCGGTTGATCTCCTCCGAGAGGCGGTTGCGCTGCGCGCGCAGCTCGTCGTTCTCCGCCTTGAGCTTGCGCCACAGCGCGTCCTGCGCCAGGATCTCGTCGACCCACGCGAGCTTCTCGTCGTCCTTGCGGCGCCTGAGGTTCTCGCGCACGGCGTCGGGATTCTCGCGCACGGATCGGATGTCGAGCATGCATCGCCGAGGGCGGAACGGTCATTTAAGCGTTATGGTGCGCGCGTCCCCGCCTCGCGCCGGCCCTCGCTAGAACATCCTGCCGAGCCACTCGCCAGCGTCGCTCGCCCAGAACGAGAGCCGGTCGACGAGGCTCACGTCCGTGAGCGCGATGCTGCCCTGCGCGCTCGCGTTGCCGTGCGTGCCGAGCTCGTCCTGGTACATGACGCGCACCGTGAACGGGTTGTCGCCGGGGCGCAGCGCGCGTCCGGGCAGCGTGAACCTGATCGGCTCGCGCGGATCGAGGCTGTCGATGTGCTGCGCGGGGCTCGCGGCGTGCGCCGACTCGATCGTCACGCTCAGGTTGCTCACGGTCGAGCCCGTGCCGTTGAGGCGCACCTCGACGACGCTCTGGTCCTCGGGCACCATCGCCGCGGGATACGCGAGCGCGACGTCGACCCTCGCGGGCTCGACCACGTGCCCGATCGCGAAGAACGTCGCGGTCTGGCCCAGCGCCGTCGCGGTGTAGACTCCCGTGTGGATGCCGGGGCCCGCGCCCGTCACGTTGAGCGAGAAGCGCTTGCCCTCGAGCGGGATCGTGCGGCACTCGTGCGCGTCGTCGCACACGTCGAGCGTGTCGCCCACGGCGCCCTCGACCGCGCATGCGTGCTCGAGCGTCGCGCCCTCGTACTCGGTGTCACGCTCGCAGGTCACGGAGAACGGCGCCGTGCCGAGGCGCGCGTCGGTGTACTTGCGGACGAGCTCGTCGAACTCGCGCGCGGCGTACACGGGCGCGTCCTGCTCGACGTCGATCGTGATCTGGCCCTGCTCGCCCAGACGCGACGAGAGCCTGAACGGGAACCCGTAGCGGTAGCCGCCGTCGAGCCCGCTGTCGATGCGCGCGAGGAACGCGAGCGTGCGGGCCTCGTGCGGCCTGAGCAGGATGTTCTTGTACGTGCCGCTGAGCATCTCCGTGTTCGTCGTCTGCGCGAGGTCGAGGCGCGTGCTCACGTAGTGGTCCTGCGTGTTGCGCACCGTCGCGAGGATGAGGACCGCCGACCCGAAGCCCACGCGCGAGTACGGCGCCTCGAGCGAGATGTCGAGGCTCGGCGCGTTGATCGGCGAGAGGTTGAGCGGCGTCACGTAGATGTCGAGCGGCTGCGTCGAGAGCGAGAAGCTCGAGCCGCGCGCGGCGTAGTCGATCGAGGTCTCCTTCACGTCCTGCGAGACCTTGAGCTTCACGTGCCCCGCGTCGAGGTAGCCGTACTCGCCGTACGTGACGTCGAAGGGGACCCAGCCGGTGCCGGGCATCCACACCTCGGCCCAGCCGTGCCCGCCCCATTCCTCCTTGAGCAGGTTCGAGTTCGTGTACGAGTAGCCCGCGACGAAGCGTACCGGGATGCCGAGCGCGCGGTTCATGCTGATGAAGAGCGCCGTGAGCTCGTCGCACTTGCCCTTCCTGCTCTCGAGGACCTGCGACGCCGTCTGGATCGCGGGCGCGCGCAGCGACATGAGGCTGTACTGCACGTTCGTCGTCGTCCAGTCCGCGAGCGCGTACACGACCTCGTACTCGTCGTCCTTGCCCGCCGCGAGCTGCTGCGCGAGCCGCTGGATGTCCGGGCTCTGGTCCGCGATCTCGCCTTGCGCGAGGTACGGCTGCACGTCGGGGGGGATGTCGCGCAGCGGGAACGGGATCCTGCGCGTCACGGGCACGACGGCGTTGCGCGTCTGGATGAGCGAGGTGAGCGCGATGTCCTCGCGCGTATCCGGGCCCGTCCAGTTGAACGTGAACGCGTCCGCGCTGCGCTGCGCGTCAGGCGTGGTCGTGATCGAGCGCACGCCCTGGAGCGCGTCCTCGCGCGGGAACCACGTGAGCGTCGCCGTCGCGTCGCTCACCTGCGGCCTGGGGCCCTGCGCCACGAATTCCACGGTGTTCGTGATGAGCACGCGCGCCTGCATCCCGCCCGCGTCGAGCGGAGTGAGCGCGAGCGCGGCGTGGGGCACGGCGAGCAGCAGCGCGAGAATCGCGAGAGGGATGCGCATGTGCTAGGCACCGAAGATCTTCGCGAGCAGCGAGAGCAGGCGCGAGAAGAAGCCTTGCTCGGGCTCGCCCGGCTGCGTGCCTTGCGCGGAGGAATTGGAGGTGTTCTGCGCTCCCATGCCCGTCGAGGGAGGCTCCTGCGCGGGGGGAGGCGTCGCCGCCGTCTCGTTCGCGTCGCCTGCGGGAGCAGGCGGCGTGACCGGCGGCTGCGTCGCGTTCTCGTCGGGCATCTGGCCGGGAGGGGTCTCGGTCCCGTTCGCCGCTGCGCCAGCCTGGTTCCCCTGCACCGCGGGGAAGAACACGACCGTCACGTGCGTGCCCGTGAGCTCGCTGTAGAGCGCGATGACCGACGTCGAGCCCACGGGGAGCGTGAAGTTCTCGCCCTGCGCGAGGTCGTACTCCTTCCGGTCGTCGCCGACGAGCCTCACGAACTCCTTGCCGTTCGTCGAGGTGCGGCCGCGGAAGTAGAACTCCTTCGTGATCGTGCTCGGCGGCACCTCGACGCCCACGGAGACGTAGTCGCCGGGCGAGATGTCGGGCACGGCCACGGGCCGCTGCGCCGTGGTGTCCTTGAGCGAGAACGAGTGGAGCAGGCTCCCGCGCGTCGTGCCGGACGACGTCACCGTGACGACGTTCTCCTCCCGCCCGAGGATCGTGAGCAGGCGCGGCTGCGTCGTGAGCGTCTCGCCCGCGGCGGTGCGGCACGAGATCGCCCACTGGTACGTGCCCGGCTCGAAGTTCCCGGTGAACTGGCGGACCTGCGTGCGCAGCGGGGCGTTGATGCCGATGGTCGTGATGACCTCCTCGTCGACGATGAGGCTGCAGTTCGCGATCGTGGCGTCCTGCTCGCTCGCGTTCGTCGTGAACACGAAGCGCTGGCCGTCGAACGGGATCGTCGCCGCGTCCGCGGGCGACTGCGCGAGGAGGCCTTGCGCGTGCGCGCCCGCGGCGCACAAGAGCAGCGCGAGCGCGATGACGAGCGAGAGCGGGCGATTTCCCATCGTGAGGGCGTCGTCCCCCGGGTTTAAATACGTTGCTGTGGAGAGGACAGTGCGGGCACCCGGGTCAGCGGGCGGCGCGTGCGGATGCGCGCTTGCCTCTCTCGCATGCCTCGGCTCCCGAGGGATCGACGTGCACGGTCGCCTCCTGCAGGTGCGCGACCTTGTCGAGCAGCTCGTGGCGCAGCGCCGTCGCGATCGCATGCCCCTGCTCGACGGAGAGGCTCGCGTCGACCACGACCGCGACCTCCGCCTCGAGGCGATGGCCGAGCCAGCGCGCGCGCACGTCGCTCACCTCCACCACGCCCTCGACGCCGCGCGCCGCGGCCGATATCTGCTCGGGGATCGCGGGATCCACGCCGTCGAGCATGCGCACGATGACCTCCTTCGCGGAGTCCCAGACGATGGGCAGGATCATGAGCGTGATGGCGATGCCGACGACGGGGTCCGCGAGCGGGTAGCCGAGCCACACGCCCACCGCGCCGACGAGCACCGCGAGGCTCGTGTAGCCGTCCGTGCGCGCGTGATAGCCGTCGGCGACAAGCGCGGCGCTGCCGATCTCCTTGCCCGTGCGGATGCGCAGGACCGCGACGATCTCGTTGCCCGCGAAGCCCACGAGCGCGGCCGCAGCGATCGCCCACACGAAGCGCACCTGCTCGGGGTGGAAGAGGCGGTAGACGGACTCGTAGCACGCGACGATGGCGCTCGAGAGGATGATCGCGACGATCGCGAGGCCCGCGAGGTCCTCCGCGCGCCCGAGGCCGTACGTGAAGCGCTTGCTCGGCTTCCTGCGCGCGAGCCAGAACGCGATGCCCAGCGGGAGCGCGGTGCCCGCGTCCGCGAAGTTGTGGATCGTGTCCGCGAGCAGCGCGACGCTGCCGCTGAGCGCGACGATCGCGACCTGGAACGCAGCCGTCGCGAGCAGGCAGATGCACGACCACTTGACCGCCCAGAGTCCCCTCGCCGTGCGCATCACCGTCGGGTCCTGCTCTGCGTGGACATGGGCGCCGCCCCCATGCTCGTGGTCGTGCCTGTGCGTGCCGATATGGGCCATGGGGTGGGCTCGCAGTGCGGGCTATATATTGCTTCGCGCTGTGATGTCTGGCAGAGCTAGTTCAGAGCCTGCGTGCTGCGGCGCATCGAGCTCGCTTCGTTCCGCGGCTTTACGAAATCCCGCCTGCAACAATCGGCGGGATTTCTGCCTGCACGCCAAGGCAGCACCGGAGATGGTTCACATACGTGATTGCTTATGGGCGTGGCGTTCATGTCATCCCTCCGCCATCACAAAGGTTT
>JAJPEB010000033.1 GCA_023252315.1 Candidatus Woesearchaeota archaeon
CGAGGACGCGTTCGGCAAGAAGGACGCGGAGCTGCTGCGCATCATCCCGACGGCGCAGCTCACGCGACAGGGAGTGCGTCCCGTCCCCGGGATGCGGCTCTCGATCGACGACAGCTACGGCACCGTCAAGACGACGGGCGGCGGCAGGACGGTCGTCGACTTCAACCATCCTCTCTCGGGCCAGCGCGTCACGTACGAGGTGCGCGTGCTCGGCCGCGTCGACGATGTCGCGGAGCAGGTGCGCGCGCTGCTCGCCCCGCTCAAGCTGCCCGTGCAGGACGTGCGCGCCGAGGGCGGCGCAGTCAACGTGCGGCTCGCGCTGCTGCTCCCGCAGCCGATCCTCGACGCCCTGCAGCGCAAGATCACGTCAGCGACGAAGGTCACGACGGTGAGCTTCGAGGCGGGGACGCCGCCTGCGAGGAAGAGCGCAGAGGGCAAGAGGGCGGACGGCGGCAAGCCCGCCGGGAAGGCGCAGGCGGGGCAGAAGGGGGCATAGGAGCAGGTTTTTATACTTCCAGACGAACGAAGCCATCGAGGTCATACGCATGGACACCATCATCTCCCAGGCACGCGCGCAGGCGAAGCAGGTGCAGGCAGGGCCAGCGCGCAAGGTCAACGCGATGGACGCGGAGCTGGAAGCGCTCATCTCCCAGCACAAGGCGAAGATCAAGGTCGTCGGCTGCGGCGGCGGCGGCAACAACACGATCAACCGCGTGGCGGAAGTCGGCGTCGAGGGCGCGGAGACGATCGCGATCAACACCGACGCGCAGGACCTCCTCTACACGACCGCGGACATCAAGATCCTCATCGGCAAGGAGCTCACGCGCGGCCTCGGCGCAGGCGCGATCCCCAAGATAGGCGAGGACGCGGCGCGAGAGAGCGAGCACGAGATCAAGCAGGCGCTCTCGCACGCGGACCTCGTGTTCATCACATGCGGGCTTGGCGGCGGCACGGGCACGGGCTCGGCTCCCGTCGTGGCGGACATCGCGAAGAAGATGGGCGCGCTCACGATCGGCGTCGTCACGCTCCCCTTCAGCATGGAGGGCAACAGGCGCTACGAGAACGCGATGCACGGCCTCGAGCGGCTCGAGGCTTCCGTCGACACGCTCATCGTGATCCCCAACGACAAGCTCCTCGAGCTCGCGCCCGACCTCCCGATGCACACGGCATTCAAGGTCGCGGACGAGATCCTCACGAACAGCGTCAAGGGCATCGCGGAGCTCGTCACGAAGACGGGCCTCGTGAACCTCGACTTCGCCGACATCCGCACGGTCATGGGCAACGGCGGCGTCGCGCTCATCGGCGTCGGCGAGTCGGACTCCGACAACCGCGCGGTGGAGGCGGTGCAGAAGGCGATCAGCAACCCGCTGCTCGACGTCGACATCAGCGGGGCGTCCGGCGCGCTCATCAACGTCGCGGGCGGGCCCGACATGACGCTCGAAGAGGCGCGCCGCGTCGTCGAGACGATCAGCGTCAAGCTCGACGAGGACGCGCGCATCATCTGGGGCGCGCAGATCAGCGACGACCTGCAGGGCACGATCCGCGCGATGCTCATCGTCACGGGCGTGAAGAGCACGCAGATCACGGGCAAGGCGAAGACGCTCGAGGAAGGCAAGAAGAAGTCGAAGGAGATCGAGGACGAGCTCGGGATCGACTTCGTCAACTAGGAGGTACCAGGATGCACGAGACAGGAGAGGAGAGGGGGACGTTCGCGCAGCGCATGCGCAGGTTCATCACGCAGTGCGCGCGCGTGCTCAAGATCACGAAGAAGCCGGACAGGCAGGAGTACTCGATGCTCGTGAAGGTGTCGGGACTCGGCATCGCGGCGATCGGGCTCATCGGGTTCCTGCTGTTCCTCATCAAGTCATTGCTGTTCACGTTTTAGGGAGAGACGATCATGGCAGAGCACAAGGAGACGAAGGACAACCACATGCACGCGCGCAGGCCCGACGCGATGGCGGGCGCCGATTTCGAGAGCACCGTAGGCTCGATCGAGGACGAGATCCTGAGGCCTCAGCCGAGGCCCGCGCAGCAGGCGCCTCAGGCGCCCGCGCCCAAAGAGCAGGAGCCCGAGCGTGAAGAGGCGCCCAAGGCGCCGCCAGGGCCCCAGCAGACGCACATCTACGCGCTGCGCACGACGGCGAACCGCGAGGACCAGGTGCTCAGCTTCGTCTCGAGCAACGCGGCGAGGAAGAAGCTCCCGATCTACGCGGTGATCGCGCCCCACGGCATGCGCGGCTACATCTTCATCGAGGCGCAGGACTCCGTGAGCGCGGAGCTCGCGGCGCAGGGCGTCCCGTACGCGAAAGGCATCCTGCCCAAGGAGATCGCCTACAAGGAGATCGAGCACATGCTCGAGCAGGTGAAGAAGGAGATCACCATCCAGAAGAACGACATCGTCGAGATCATCTCGGGCCCCTTCAAGCGCGAGCAGGCGAAGATCTCGCGCGTCGACAAGGGCAAGGAGGAGGTCGTGGTCGAGCTGCTGGAAGCGGCGGTGCCGATTCCTATTACCTTGAAGCTGGATGACGTGAAGGTGATCAGGCGGGAGGAGTAGGATTCTTTTTCTTCTCTTTTTCTTTTTACTCGCAAAATGTTACTATTGTGCGATAGCTAATACTCGAAATTCTTTTAAATCGGGCGTCATTTCCTTGCCCGATGGGAGACATGCTGGGCGATCTAGGGGCATCGCTCGACAAAATAGCATGGGCCGATTACGGGAATGCTCACCGCGATGCGGAGAAGCTTTTCCAGGGGGCGTGGGATCGTGCCCCTGAGCTCTTCACGGCGCTGCGTACCCGGCTTGACGAATTGCCTGCGCACGTTGTGACAAGGGCGGGAGAGCTCATCAGCTGGTGCCTAGGCCAAGGCGATGTCTACACGCTCAAGCTCAACCAGTTCGTCCCTGACGGCATGAGTGGAAGGCGGTCCTTAAGCATCCACAACCACACGAGGCCGCTCACCAGCCTTACGCTCGCTGGCGGTTACTCATCAGACGAATACACTCCTGTGAGGTCCCTCAGCTCGTATAATGAAGGAGACAGCTTCAGCATGGACGAGCTCGTCGGGCACCCTGTGCCCTCCACAAGGCCGGGGCTCGTGCACACGATAGGTCCTGACACTATCCACGGGCTTACAGATTTCCAGGATGGCACTCTCACGCTGGCGGTGTATGGGGCTTTCGTGCGCCCCGAGATCACGCTCTTCAATACGGTGACAAGGAAAGTCGAGGTCAGAAGGTCCTACGATTCCGCCAAGCAGGGCCTCATGCGTCAGCTCGACGAAGCGAGCAGGCAATACCTGCCCCGCTGAGAGCGTCGCTCCCTCCTCATCTTTTCTCTCAATCGAAGATCCCCGTGATGCCCTTGCCGATGCTCTTCGTCGCGAAGGAGTACAGCACCGTGAACCTCGAGAACGCAGTGAACCGCTCGTAGGCGGAGACGGGCCGCAGAGGGTTAGGCTCTGGCGCGTCGAGGAGATAGGCCGCGATGCGCGCGCGCTCGTGCAGGCTCCTGCGCGTGAGCGCGAGCCCTTCGTCGACGAGCGTGAGCGCGGTCTCGAGCGCACGGGCGCCATACTCTGTATTCGTCGCGAGATAGCGCGGGCCGCAGGCGAACGTGTTCTCCCTTCTCGATATGACTTCATCGGCGTATGCATCATCGTGCATGTCGCCGATCATGCGCACGACCTTGTGGCCTATCCCGAGCGCGTCGCCTAGCGCGCCCCCTATGCTCATGCCGATCATTCCAGGAAGCCATAGCTCGCCCAGGAGGCCCAGCCCAAGCTCGCCCAGATCCGTGCCTCGGGGGACGCAGACCTCAAGGTCAGGCACCGCAGGCTCGACCACGAGCTTGTAACGCCTGCCCTGTGAGCGCGCCTTGTAGCGTAGCGAGAATCGCGTGTCAAGGTCGTCGTGGACGATGCGCAGGCCGCGTGCATCGCTGCGTACCGTCACCACCCCGTCCTGGCGCGTGAATCCTCGCAAGTTCCTGCGCAGCAGCTCGTGGTGGAGGTCCCGCAGCGCGCTCCCGACGTATCGCGCCTTGAAGTGCTGCGAGCCGATGATCTCATCGAGCCAGCCAGTCCCTTCCTCGGCGAAGCTGCCCGCATTCTCTGCCTCGAGCAGCATCTCCTGGATGCCCGTGTCCGCAGTAGCTCTTCTCCTCTCGCGCACGCGCGCTGGGCGCGATTCTCTCATTGAAATAATTGCTGCTCCCTTTCGGCCGCGCTGCTTCCCGACCGCTACCCTTATAAACCCCCTCCAAATCCACTCGAAAATCATGGCAACCGAGACGGTCGAGGCACTCATCGAGGGCGGCAAGGCGTCCGCAGCTCCCCCGCTGGGCCCCGCGCTCGGCCCGCTCGGCGTGAACATCGGCCAGGTCATCGCCGAGATCAACAAGAAGACGGACAGCTTCAAGGGCATGCAGGTGCCCATCAAGGTCGAGGTCGACAAGTCGAGCAAGGAGTTCACGGTGAGCGTCGGCACGCCGCCCACCTCCGCGCTCATCAAGAAGGAGGCGAGCATCCAGAAGGGATCGGGCAAGCCCCACGCGGAGAAGGTCGCCGACCTCGCGATCGAGCAGATCATCAAGATCTCCAAGATGAAGGACGACGACCTCCACGGCAAGACGCCGAAAGCGCGCGTGAAGGAGGTCATCGGCACATGCAACAGCATGGGCGTGCTCGTCGAGGGCAAGCCGGCGGTCGACGCGCTCAAGGACGTCGACGCGGGCACGTACGACAAGGAGATCGCGTCCGGCAAGACGGAGCTCTCCGCCGAGGAGAAGCGCCAGCTCGAGGAGGAGCGTAAGGTCATGCAGGAGAGCCTCAAGAAGCGCCACGACGAGATCACGGCGAAGGCGACCGCGATCGTGGACGCGGGCAAGAAGGGAAGCAAGGACGCGAACGCGATCCGCGCCGAGCTCGCGGCGGCAGGCATCCCCGACGACCTCATCGACAAGTTCCAGCCCAAGGCGAAGGCGGCCCCCTCCGACAAGGACAAGGGCGGCGGCGCGAAGGGCGGCAAGAAGTAGCAACGCTTTTAAAGGGCCGGCCGATCCGGCAAGGAGAAGGATCCGCGCAAGCGGCGATCCGCCCGTGAGGGAAACCCTATGCAGTTCGACGTGAATCCAAGGAATCTCAACCGCGAGCTCGCGAGAGAGCTCAAGGAGCGCAAGCTCGTCACCGCGCCCGCATGGTCCGCCTTCGCGAAGAGCGGCAGCCACAACGAGCGCGTGCCGTCGGAGCGCGACTGGTGGTACCACCGGGCGGCGTCCATCCTGCGCGTCATCTCGGTCAAGGGCCCTATCGGCACCGCGAAGCTCGCCGTCAGGTACGGCGGGCGCAAGAACCGCGGCGTCGCGCCCGACAAGTTCCGCGAGGCGAGCACGAACGTGATCCGCAAGTGCCTCCAGCAGCTCGAGAAGTCGGGCCTCGTGCACCAGAAGGAGTTCGCAGGCCACAAGGGCCGCGTGCTCACGAAGAAGGGCAACGACCTCCTCAAGGGCGCGCTCGAGCGCGCGCGCAAGGCAGAGGCTGCGGCATGAGCAGGCGGATCCATCCGAGCAAGAAGAAGCGCCTCGGCAAGCTCGGGACGCAGACGAAGTGGGCTCCCTTCTGGACCGTGCCGAAGAAGTACGGCAAGGGCAAGCGCGTCCACCCGTCGCGCCACACAGCGATCAAGCGCAACTGGCGCAGGACGAAGACGAAGATCTAGGTGCGATCATGGCTATCCTCGAGAGAACGTACACGGTGCCGCTGCGCAGCGGCTTCGCGAAGACCCCGCGCTACAGGCGCACGAACAGGGCGGTGCGCACGCTGCGCGATTTCCTCGTGCGCCACATGAAGGCGCCTGCGGAGCAGATCAAGATCGGCCAGCACCTCAACGAGTTCCTCTGGCAGGACGGCATACGCAGCCCGCCTCCGAGGGTCACGATCACGGTCAGGAAGGACGACGAGGGCATCGTCAGGGCCGAGCTCGCAGGCAAGGAGTACGCGGAGGCGGTGCGCCCGCTCGACGCGCAGCAGGAGCCGCAGGGCCTCAAGGAGAAGCTCCAGGCTGCGATCGGCAGCAAGAAGGAGAAGCCCGCCACGGCGGCCGATGCAGGCGAGGAGCCTGCGCAGGCAGAGACGGGCGAGGACGCTGCAGGCGAGGAGCCCGCGGCAGGATCCGCCCCGAAGAAGAAGCCTGCGAAGAAGCAGGCATAGTCGCCGCTGCGTCCTCCTTTCCTCTTCTCATATCCTTCTTCTCTCCTTCCCGTACGAAACTTTAAATACGGCGCTCCCGGGCGAGGATACGGGGTCTGGCACAGTGTCTGTAGAGCTCGGCGGCAACATCGTCCTCGACGGGTTCGAGGGGCGCGACTTCACGGAGATGATCGTCGTCAAGAAGATGGTCGGCCAGTACGCGCGCAGGCTCTCGGACCGCTTCGGCCCCGGCATGCGGCTGCGCGTCGCGCTCGCGGACGACGCCCCTGCGCGCAGCGCGATCACGTCGTCGCTGCGCGTCGACGCGCGGGAATTCTCCGCGGACGCGAGCGCGACCAACCTCTACATGGCGCTCGACGCGAGCCTCAAGGAACTGATCTCGCACGCGCAGGGTTAGCCTTTCGCCCTGCGTCGGAGCTGCGCATACGTGACCCTCTCCGTCCATGCAGTGTGCGAGAAGGACTGGAAAACCGTCGAGCGCCAAGAGCGCGAGCCCGGCAGCGCATGAGAAGAAGAGAAAGGAAAAGGAGAAAAGACGAATGAGGACCGCCCTAGTGCAGCCTGTGGTGCGCGCGCAGGCTCGGCCTGTTCTTCTCCGTGCCCGCGCCCTTCTTCGTGAGGCCGCGCGACTTCTTGCCTGCGCCCGTGATGCCGCGCGCCGCGCGCCCGCGCTGCGCCGCGATGCCGATGAGGCGCTTGTCCGCGAGCATCTGCGGGTGCCTGCGGTCCACGAGGATGATCTCGTACCAGGTGTGCTTGCCGTCCTGGGCCGCGGGGTAGCTGCCGAGCACCTCGCAGTTGACGTAGCGCCTCGAGGCCTTCTCCTCGGCGATCTGCTGGTAGTTCTTGCTCAGGTCCTTGCGCTGGTGCGCGCGCTTGGGGCGCCTGCCGCTCTTGATGTCGGGGCGCGTGTGCTGGCCGCGCGCGACGCGCTGGCGCACGAGGACGATGCCCTGCTTCGCGCGGTAGCCGAGCGCTCGCGCACGGTCGATGCGCGTGGGGCGCTCGATGCGGATGAGGACAGGGTCGCGCCTGAATTCGAGGAGGCGGTCCCTCTGGACCTTCGCCTGCTCTTCGGTCGGTGCGAGAAATGCCTGCTTGACGTACTTGAGGTATCCCATGGATATCACCGCGTTTTTTTCTTGAGTCCTTGACGTGCGGATTCAGGGAAGCGAAACCCTACATGTCCGCACGGGAGCGCGGGACGAGGAGGGGTTTATAAAACCGCGCCTTCTACGATGAAGTATTTAAATATGCTAAATTTTTGTCATATTAAAGTAGTAAATTTTATATATTGGCTGTACCTGCAAGAGAGTATGTTCAGAGAACGACCACGTCTTGACACGGGTATCGAGCGCATCCTGGAGTCCGAGGAGGTGCGAGGAAGCATGGATCTTCGGGGGCTTGAGGAAGGGGCCCATCTCGAACTGAAACGAGCAACTGCGGATCAGCTGACGTCCGAAATCACCGCGCTCGAGCAGGAACTCACAACCCAACTGCGTGCAGAGAGTGCTGTCCTCGAGGAAAGATTGGGGTCGCTCTATCACCATGTCTCGAGCGGAAAGCAGTTCTCAGTGCAACATGGAACAGGGACGTTGTCGTTCGCGAGAACACGTGGCAGACTGCGCCTCGACTACACGGATCAAGAAGGGAGACATACGGTGCTCTCGTACTCCGCGCTCAAACCTTGGAATCGCGTGAGTGTGAAGGCAGAGCAGGAAGCGAAGCAGCCGATGGCGAGAACCTATCGCGCCCTGCCCAATCTCAGAGACAGCACCATTGTATGGGGAGCACTGGGCTCGATTCCAGGAATCCTTCTCGGAACGGGAGTCGAGAAACTGCTCGGTCAGTACGATAATCCCACCACACTGCTCATTTCCACAGGTGCAGGTGTAGCTGTTGCGACTGCATGCACTATATGGAAGGGTTTCAGAAACGACATCTACACCTCCGAATCAATGGAGGCGCGGGAGCGCTATCTGCAAGGGATATCGAGCTTCTCTCTCAAGGAGATCTATAAACTCCCTCTCGAGCGTGGGAAGCCGATGCTGGACGCACTGAGCTCGATGGTTGCATGCGCGGTTTCTGGAGCGGCAGATCAGGCGTACTTCTCTGGCCGAAAGCATGCGTACGGAGTGAGGGAGTCTCCCGACCTGAATGCTTTGCGCGAACGCAGAGAGGTGCTTACTCACCTCGCAGAGAAAAGAAAGGGTTGAATGTGGCGGAGGTTCAGAACCTTCTCTGCGGCGGCCGCGGCCCCCTGCGCGAACGCTCGTCGAGCTCCTCCTCGCTCGGCGGGGGGAGCGCGAAGAGGTAGTGCTTCTCCATCCCCATGATCTCGTTCAGGATGCGGTTGATGACGAGCCGCTCGGGGTCCGTGATGAGCTTCACGCGCGCCTTGACGTCGGCGAAGCTCTCGAACTCCTTCTCGCGCCGGGCTTCGAGGATCTCGGTCATGTGCTTCTTGCCGATGCCAGGGAGCAGCTCGAGCGTGTGCGTGCGGATCGAGAGCGGCTGCGCCTTGCTGAAGAACTCGACGAAGCGCGCCGGGTCCTCGTCCACGATCTGCTTGATCACGTGCGGCAGCTCGCTCTTCGCGGTCTGCGTGAGCTTCTCGTAGAGGATCCTCCCGTTCACGTGGTGGATGTCGTCGCGCTTCTGGTCGCCAATGTAGACGCGCTTGAGCGGCTGCAGGTGCACATCCTTCTTCGGGACGAGCTCGAGCAGCGTGAACTTCGCCGTGCCGAGCGCGTGCACGATGGGCGTCTTGAGATGGATCGGCCGAGGGTCAGACGCGTAGCCGTGCTGCAAGAAGTCGAGCACTATTGCTTCCTCTTCCTTCTTGGCTTGCATGACCATCGCGACACCCATGTCCCACTGTGAGGCTCGCGTGCGCCGGCGGATATTTAAGCTTTGTGCACTTAGAGACGGCGAGCGGCACGTTCATCGCATGCGGTAGGTGAAGGTGGTGCGCAGCGCATAGGTCGCGTGCGACGGGTAGGGGGGCTCGCCGAACCGCCTGCGCAAGTACCGGTCCATGACGGGGCTCGGCCCGCTGACGCTCACCCACACCCTGCGCTGCGTGCCTGTGCCTGAGGGCCTCTCACGCACGATGAACCTCCCCTCGAGGTCGCTCGCGGGTGGTCCCGTGCGCTCAACCCGCCTTGCGAACGATGCGGCGACCTCTTCGGCGCTGCCTTCGAGAAGGGAGGGTTTCGCGCGGGAGCGGATGTCCGCTTCCACGGTCACGAATCCTTCGTGCAGTGTCGAGGCTTCCGCGTGCAGCGGGAAGGGGACGCCGTGGGGCGAGAGGAGACTTGAGACCGTGGCGCGGAGCTGGCCCTGGCCGAAGCGTCCTTCATCGACTCTCGGTCCGTACCTGAGGCGCGCGAAGATATCGTAGGGAAACGAGAGGAGGCCCATCCGGATGGGGAGCCGCTTCGGGTTTATATGCGCTTCCCGTTCACTGCTGCAGGCGGTGCGCGCTGTCGTTGAAGACGAGCTCCATGTGCGGGTACGCGATGTCGATCTTCTTCTCCTTCGCCACCGCCTCGAGGAAGAGCGTGTTGATGCGCGAGCGGCTCGCCTTGACCTGGTCGTAGGGAGTCACGAAGAAGCAGATGAGGTCGATCGACGACGCGTTGAGCTCGACGCGCACCTTGGGCCTGAACTCCTCCTCGAGCTCGTCCGCCTGCGTCTTGAGGCTCTTCTCCTCCTCCTCGAGCTTGCGCATCTGCGCCTCGATCTTGCGCCTGCGCATGCGCGTCGTGTTCACGAGCTCCTCGCCGAGCTTGAGCAGCGTGTGCTCGATGCCCTGGCGCTCCTCGAGCAGCGATTTCTTGATGACCTTCTTGTTCTCGACGGTCACCGCGGACGCGATCTTGTGGAGGAGGTCCTGCGCGCGCCTGTAGTCGCTCTCGTACGTGATGGAGACGGTGAGCTCGTTCACGATCGAGTTGCCCATGCGCGTGTAGTTCTCGACGCCGTCGGTGAGCACGGCCTCGTTCGGAATCGTCACGGTCTTGCCGCTCTTCACGTCCGCGGTGTCGAGCAGGCCCTCGAGCACGGTGTTCATGACGTTGATCTCCCGCACGTCCCCGCGCACGGTGCCCACGCGGATGCGGTCGCCAAGACGGGTAATGGCGATTTTGTAGCTCTCGTC
>JAJPEB010000034.1 GCA_023252315.1 Candidatus Woesearchaeota archaeon
GCCGACCAGGCGAGCACGCCGATGAAGAGCGCGAGCGAGAGCAGGGGGAGACGATCCTGGGGCTTCATGGGGGCTGCTGTGGCGGCGGCGTTTAAAATCCTTCACACGGCCGTGAGAGCGATCTCGCATGCGCTTCTCCTGTTCGACTCTAAGGCAGCATCCAAGAAAAGGTATCGTTCACAAAAAAAGAGTTTTCAGACAACTCCGCTGCATCCGAATGATTTTTATAGTCTTTCCGCAAGGGCCCTCCTGCTGAGCGAGCATGTTCCTGGGAACTGGCGGTTGCGGGGACGCGTGAGGAGCAGGCACACCCATGAGCGCCCGAAAGCTGTCCCGGAAGCATTCTGAGCTGATGCGCTTCTTGCGCCGCCTCAACTGGGCGAACGTCCTCACGGCGGCCCGGCTCGTCCTCATCCTGCCCATCACGCTCGCGGTCGCGCTCGGCTCCCTGTGGTGGACGGTCGGGCTCTACTGCGCGGCCGCGCTCACGGACCTCTTCGACGGTATCGTCGCGCGCAGCTACGGCTTCGCGTCGCAGCAGGGCGCTCGCCTCGACGGCAGCGTCGACATGGCGTTCATGCTGATGACGCTCGCGTGGCTCTACGTCGTCTTCCCGTCCGAGCTCGGCCTCGTCGCGTGGGCCATGATCGCGCTCGTCGCGAGCGCGCTGCTCACGGCCGCGGTCTCGCTCTTCTTGCACCGCAGGCTCATCTCCGTGCACCCGAGGCTCGGGCGCGTCGGCGCCGCCGCGCTCTTCGTTGCGTTCCCGCTCGCGCTGCTGACAGGCGCGCCCTCGCTCGTGCTCGTCGCGATCCCCCTGCTGCTCGCGGGCAGGGTCGAGGCTGCGCTCGAGCTGCATGCGATGCACGAGAAGGCGCATCCGGGGAAGGGGCACTGAGCCCGCGGCGCGGCCGCATCGCGCCCTCGGCCTCCCGGATCCCCGCGCGCCAATAGCATCGCCCAGAACGCTTATATTGTGCCCGCGGCGTCGCGCGGCCATGGGCCACGGGGCGGAGAAGAGGAGAGGGGCGGCGCAGGAGGAGCGCGCGGGCGCGCCCGAGCCGACGACGCCAAAGGAGCTCGAGCGCAACCAGCGCCTCACGATCGCGGAAGAGAGCCTCAACGCCGCGAGCACGGGCCTCACCGCGAACTTCATCACGCCCTTCGCGCTCGCGCTCGGCTCGTCGAGCACGCTCATCGCCGCGATCACGACGCTGCCGAGCCTCATCGCGGCCTTCGCGCAGCTCGGCGTGCAGCGCGCGCGCAGCTGGTTCGCGACGCGCCGGCGCCACATGTTCGTCTTCTCCCTGCTGCAGGCGATCATGTGGCTCCCGCTGCTCGCCGTGCCCGCGCTCGCGCATCCGGGCCTCTGGCTGCTCGGGATCGTGACGCTCAACACGGTCTTCGGATTCCTCGTGAACCCGGTCCTGAGCGGCTTCACGGCCGACATCGTGCCCGACGAGCAGCGCGGAAGGTTCTTCGGGCTGCGCAACACGCTCACGGGCATCTCGACGTTCCTCACGACGCTGCTCGCGGGCTTCGTCCTCGCCCTGACGACGCGCTCGCCGCTCTCCGGCTTCGCGATCCTCTTCTCGCTCGCGTTCGCCGCGCGCGCCGCGAGCGCGTACCTCTTCACGCGCATGGGGGCGCCGCCTGAAGCGCCCGCCGACGGCGCCACGCCCGAGCCGCACGAGCTGCTCATGCACGCGAACAGGACGCCGCTCGGCAAGTTCACGCTCTTCCTCACGCTCTTCCTCATCGCAGTCAACATCGCGAGCCCGTTCTTCTCCGTCTACGAGCTCTCGGTGCTCGGCTTCAGCTACGCGCAGTACACCGCGATCATGTGCATGGGACTCGTGACGGGCTTCGTCACCATGTCGCTGTGGGGCCGCTACGTCGACAGGATCGGCTCGCGCACCGTGCTCGTGACGTGCGGGCTGCTGACCCCCGTGATCCCGCTCGTGTGGGCGATGACGTCCGACTTCCGCATCCTGCTCGCGACGGAGGCGCTCAGCGGCATCGCGTGGGCGGGCTTCAACCTGAGCGTGACCACGTACCTCATCGACGCCACGGAGCGCAGGGAGCGCACGCGCCAGGTCGCCGAGTACACGGTGCTCGTGCAGATCGCGGTGTTCGCGGGCGCGATGGCGGGCGGCGGGCTGCTCGGCCACTACGGCAAGGACGCGGCGCAGTCGTTCGTCAACCTCTTCTTCCTCAGCGCGGCGCTGCGCTTCATCGTCGTGCTCGCGTTCTACCAGACGATCAAGGAGCTGCGCCTCGTCGAGGTCCCGGTCAGGGGCAGGCTCTTCCGCGGCTTCGTGCTCGTGCGCCCGCACATGGGCGCGATGCAGTCGACGGCTGTCGAGTCCTTCCCTGCGCGGGCCAAGGCAGCCCCGCAGGCGCGTGCGCGCGATGCCCGGGGAAGGGGCGCCCGGTGATCATCCCGATCGTCGTGCTCGTCGCGGTCTTCGCGCTCATCGCGGTGCGCCAAGTCGGCCCGCTGCGCCTCAAGATGTGGCACGTCATGCTCGGCGGCGCGCTCGCGGTGCTCGCGACGGGGCAGATCTCGCTCCCCGACGCCTGGCGCGCGATCAACGCGGACGTCCTCATCTTCCTCTTCTGCATGTTCGTCGCGGGCCGCGCGCTCGAGGAGAGCGGCTATCTCGCGGCGCTCTCGTACCGGTGCTTCCGCCGCGCGAGGAGCATGGACGCGCTCGTGCTGCTCGTGCTCTTCGGCGTCGCCGCCGCGTCGGCCGTGCTGATGAACGACACGCTCGCGATCGTCGGCACGCCCGTGGTCCTGCTCCTCGCGCGCAAGCACAAGGCGGACGCGAAGATGCTCCTGCTCGCGCTGTGCTTCGCGGTCACGATCGGCAGCGCCATGAGCCCGATCGGCAACCCGCAGAACCTGCTCATCGCGCTTACGGGCACGATCGCGAACCCGTTCCTCGCGTTCGCCTCGCGCCTGGCCGTCCCGACGGCGATCAACCTCCTCGTCACGTACGGCCTGCTGCGCATCTTCTACAAGGAGAGCTTCCATGCGACCCCGCTCGCGCATGAGAGGGAGCCGATCCGCGACGCAAGCCTCGCGGTGGCGGCGAAGATCTCGCTGTGCGCGATGCTGCTGCTCATCGCGGCGAAGGTCGCGCTCGTCGCGGCGCGCTCGCCCGTCGACATCCCGCTCGCGGCCGTCGCGCTCGCGGGGGCTGTCCCCGCGCTGCTCCACAGGCGGCGCGTCGAGCTCGTGCGCGGCATCGACTGGGGCACGCTCGTCTTCTTCGCCGCGATGTTTGTGCTCATGCGATCGGTGTGGGACACTGGCCTCTTCCAGCGCCTCATCGCGGCGACTGGCCTCGGCGTCGGCTCGCTCGCGGCGATCTTCCTCGCGGGGGTGCTCGTGAGCCAGCTCGTCTCGAACGTGCCGCTCGTCGCGCTCTACCTCCCGCTGCTCGCGAGCGTGGGCGCGGGGGAGTCGCAGCTGCTCGCGCTCGCGGCGGGCAGCACGGTCGCGGGCAACCTCCTGATCCTCGGCGCCGCGAGCAACGTCATCGTGATACAGAACGCGGAGCGCAAGGGCGAGACGATCACGTTCTGGGAGTTCGCGCGCATCGGCGTGCCGCTCACAGTGCTCAACGTCGCGGTGTACTGGATATTCCTCGCGTGGCGATGAGCAGAGAGGGAACCGGCGGAAGGGGAGAGAAAGGAAGGAGGAAGGCGCGGCGCGCCTAGCCGCCGCTCACGAGCATGCCCGTCTGGTTCCCGCCCACCTGCGCGTCCTGCACCACCCGCACGTCGACCGCAGGCGTGATGACGTAGTCGTTCTTCGGGAGCGAGAACGCGAACGAGCCGTTGAGCGACACCGTGAGCAGCACCGCGGTCGTCTCGCCGGGCCTCACCGTGACGCTGCGCTGGATCGTGAGCTGGTTCATGGGCAGCGAGACCTCGCGCGTGCCGTGCACTCCCTTGAAGCGCACGCTCGGGACGACGAGGCGGATCGCGTCGTACGTGCCCGATTCCGCGTCGCCCCGCGCGGCGAGCTCGGTGCGCCCCTCGCGCCCGATCGCGACGAGGTCGCGCGGGTCCGCGGCGAGGTGGTCCTCGTATACCTTGAGGTCCGTCCAGTCGCCGCTAGGGCCGCGGACCTGCGCGCTGCTGAGCGGGAAGGAGATGATGTCCGCGGCCGTCGTCGTGCCCGAGGCGGCGATGCCGAGCACGACCGTGCCCTTGCCCGAAGGCATCGCGGGCGGCGTGCCCGTGCCTGCGCCCGTGCCTGCGCTTCCCGTGCCGGCCCCCGTCGCGAAGGTCCCATTGGCTGCTCCCGTGCCGTGCGTGCCGTTCCCGAGGGTGCCGTTCGCTGCGGGAGCGCTCGGCACAGCGGGAGCTGTCGCGTCCGTGGCATTGGTCGCATTCATGACGGAGCTCCCGTTCACGGTGCCGACGCCCGCGTCAGGCGGGGTGCCGCTGCCGCCGTAGCCGCCAGTATCGATGACAGTGCCGTTGCCCGCGCCGAGGCCATCGCCTGGGGAAGCCTGGTCGCCGGGAGCGGTGCCTTGCGCGCACGCGGCGAATGCCAGCAGCGCGATCGCGCACAGCGCGGAGAGCATGAGGTCGGTTCTTGCCATGCTCGCACGAATGCGCATGCGGTTATAACCCTTCCTTTCCCCTATATGCCTACGCGCATCCGCCTGCGCGCCGCATGGGCGCGGCTCCTCGCAATCTTTATAGGGTGGCTGCACGAGCGCTTCCCCATGGACGAGCCGACGGGGAAGCAGGCGCGCCTCGACGCGATACGCGAGCGCATCGGGCGGGAGATGGTGTGCCCGCTCAAGGACGCGGCGACCCATATGGTCTTCGGGAAAGGCAACCCCGACGCGCAGATCCTCTTCATCGGCGAGGCGCCGGGCGAGCAGGAGGACAGGACAGGCGTGCCGTTCGTGGGCTCGGCGGGGCGCGAGCTCGACAAGCTGCTGCGCGCGATCGGCCTCACGCTCGACGACGTCTACATCGCGAACATCCTCAAGTACCGCCCGCCTGGCAACCGCGACCCGAACGAGGACGAGATCCGCAGGCACACCCCCTACCTCGTCGAGCAGATCCGCGTGATCGCGCCGAGGTTCATCTGCACGCTCGGCAACTTCTCGACGAAGTTCGTGCTCGCCGGCTTCGACGTCGACGGGATGAGGAAGATCCCCGGCGTGAGCGTGCTCCACGGCGCGCCGCGCGAGAAGGAGGTGCAGGGGATCGCGTTCACGGTCTTCCCGCTCTACCATCCCGCGGCGATGCTCTACAAGCCGCCGCTGCGCGCGGTGCTCGAGGAGGACTTCAGGAAGCTCGGGGCGCTCCTCTCGACGCAGGGCGCGCAGCGGCAGATGCGGCTGGGGTGAGGGGATGCGCGGGAGGGCCGCTCATCCGCTGATTTTCCTCAGATAGGGAAGATGGTTATTCATTTTCCCAGGCTCAGATATTGATACGGCGTAGAGATGGTGGCCGGGATACGCCTCGAGCGCGTAGGCATCCGCGGACACGTCCATCCCGAGGCGCGCGAGCACATCCACGGCCAGATCGAGGTTGTGGTTCGCGAAGATGCACCCCGGGAATGCGCCTATTTTGCGATTCACGCCGAGAACGTAGTCTCGTATCGATCCGTCCGTCGGAGTCTCTTGGCGACTGCCGATCACGTCCCTCAGAGTCACCCTTATCGATGGAGGAAGGTACCTGAGGCCGCCTGTTGAGAGGAACGCTTGCATGTGCGGGCTCGTGTCTTGGATCCTCGGAATTTGGTCCCTCAGCTCCGTGGAGAGCGTATATGTCGGGCTTCCGAAGAACGTACCGCCGTGCATCCTCGGCACATTGTCGGGGAAGTAGAGGAACGACACTCCTGGCTTCGGTTCCATCGCAGGAGCGTATCCACTTCTCAGTTAAAAGTTCTCCGGCTTCCACTTGATGCTGCATCCCATCGCGGCCGTCGTCGCCACGGGCACGGGCTTGCCCTGCGAGAGCGCCACCATCGCGTCGAGCAGCTCGCTCTTCGTCGCCTTCGATGCGTCGCGCCCCGCGTCGTCGCAGCGGCCCTGATAGACGAGCGCGCGGTCCTTGCCGAAGACGAGGAAGTGGGGCGTGCACTCGCCGCCGAGGCGCTTCGCGACGTCCTGCGTCGGGTCGTGGAGGTAGAGGAACGGGTACTCCTTCTCCTTCGCGCGCTCGGCCATGCGCTCGAAGCTGTCGTCGGGATACTGCGCGGCGTCGTTGCTGTTGATCGCGACGAAGTCCGCGAACGAGGCGAAGGAAGCGGCGATGCGGACCGTGCGCTCCTCCGCCGCGTGCACGTACGGGCAGTGGTTGCACCAGAAGAACACGACGACGGCGCCCTTCCTCATGTCCTGCGACGCGTGCGTCTTGCCGTCGGTGCCCTTGAGCGAGAACTGCGGCATCGGGTCTCCGATGCGCAGCTTGTAGTCGTGCCGTGCCTTGTCGATGAGCGCCATCCTCCCGAGGACCCTCCCAACGTTTTTATACCTTCGCGTACCAACGCGCCCAATGCTCCTCTCGAACGCGCGCTTCCTCGTGACGCAGGACGCGCAGCGCACGGTCCTCGAGGATGTCGACGTGCGCATCGAGGGCTCGCGCATCGCGCGCATCGGCCGCGCGCTCCCCAGGATCGGCGACGAGGGGATCCTCGACTGCTCGCAGCGCATCGTGCTGCCCGGGCTCGTCAACGCGCACACGCACCTCGGCATGACGTCGCTGCGCGGCGCGAGCGACGACAAGGAGCTCGCGTCCTGGCTCGCGGACGTGCAGCGCGCGGAGCACGCGATGAGCGCGGACGACGTGCGCGCGTCCGCCTACCTCGGCGTCGCGGAGGCGCTGCGCACGGGCACGACGTGCGTCGCCGACCAGTACTACCTCCCCGAGGCCACGATCGAGGCGGCGGGTGCGCTCGGCATGCGCGCGCTCGCGCTGCGCGACTTCTTCACCGCGCACGAGCCCGGCCTCGACGCGAAGCGCATCGGGCAGCTCATGCCGGACGCAGCGGCGCTTCCACCGACGGTCAGGGTCGGCGTGGCGCCGCACTCGATCTACGGCACGGACGAGGGGTTCTTGCGGGCGGCGCGCGCGTACGCGAGCGCGCACAGGCTCCGTATGATGATCCACGTCGCGGAGACGCGGGCCGAGCGCGCGGAGTGCAAGCGCAGGCTCGGGATGCTCCCCGTGGAATACCTCGCGCGCATCGGCTTCCTCGGCCCCGATGTCGTGCTCGCGCACTGCAACTGGCTCACGAAGGGCGAGCTCGATCTCGTCGCGCGCTCGGGCGCATGCGTCGCGCACTGCGCGCAGAGCAACATGAAGCTCGCGGGGGGATCGGCGATGCCGCTGCGCGAGATGCTCGAGCGCGAGATCCCGGTCGCGCTCGGCACCGACAGCGCCGCGAGCAACAACGCGCTCGACATGTTCCGCGAGATGCACGTGGCTGCGCTGCTGCACAAGCACCACTACTGGATGGGCGACGCCGTGAGCGCGCAGCAGGTATTCGACATGGCGACCCTCGGCGGCGCGCGCGCGATCGGCATGGAGGACCTCGGCTCGCTCGAGGAGGGCAAGCTCGCGGACATCGCGACGCTCGACCTCACGGACCTCAACCTCATGCCCGTCGCGAGGGAGCGGGTGGTCTCGCACATCGTCTACGCCGCGAACGGGATGAACGTGGCGGACGTGATCGTCGACGGCAGGCTGCTGCTACGGGGCAAGCGCTTCGTCGAGGATGCTGAGGTGCTCTCATGACCCTTCCCCCGCACGCGACGCGCGTCTTCAAGGGCGAGATTTTCGACGTCTACCAGTGGGAGCAGGAGCTCTTCGACGGCACGAGGGCGACGTTCGAGATGCTCAAGCGCCCGGGCACGGTGCAGGTCATCCCCGTGATCGACGGGAAGATCGTGATCGCGCGCGAGGAGCAGCCGGGCAAGCCGGAGTTCCTGACGCTGCTCGGAGGGCGGCAGGAAGAGGGAGAGCGCGCGCTCACGGCGGCGAAGCGCGAGCTGCTCGAGGAGTCGGGGCTCGAGAGCGACGACTGGGAGCTGCTGCGCAGCTATCGGCCGCTCGCGAAGATGGACTGGGAGATTTCGCTCTTCGCCGCGCGCGGGTGCCGCAGGGTCGCGGGGCAGCGCCTCGACGCCGGGGAGAGGATCGCGTTGCTCGAGGTCACGTTCGACGAGTTCGTCGCGATGGCGATGCGCGACGAGTTCCGCTCGCGCGACTTCGCGTACGAGCTGCTGCGCATGGAGCGCGAGGGCAGGCTCGGGGAGTTCCGGGAGCGGCTTTTCCCGAAGGGATAGGGCCCGGCCTAGGCCGCGAACTCGTCGAGCACCCGCTTGATCTGCTCGGCCGTCGTGTCCCAGTTGAAGTCCTTCTGGATCGTCTCTCTCGCGCTCGCGGCGAGGCGCTCGCGCAGCGCGGCATCGTCGTGGAGCATCGTGAGCTTGCGCGCGAGGTCGTAGCCGCTCGTGTTGTCGAAGAAGAGGCCGTTCTTGCCGTCGACGATATAGTGCTTGATGAAGCCGACCTTGCTGCTGACCACGGGGAGCCTGCACGCCATCGCCTCGAGCACGGAGAGCGACGTGGTCTCCGTGAAGCTCGGCTGCACGTACGCGTCCATCGCGCGCAGCCACTCGACGACGTTGTCCGTGCTGCCGGCCACCGTGACTCCCTGCTGCCTGCCGATGCGCTCGCGCAGCTCGGGCACGCCGTCGCCAACGATGTAGAGCTGCTTCCTCGGGATGCGCGCGCGGCTGAACCCGCGCAGCAGCGTGACGAGGTTCTTCTCGTGCGAGATGCGCCCGTGGTAGCCGACGACGAACGCGTCGTGCGGGATGCCGAGCCGCGCGCGCGCGGCCTTGCGGTCGCCCGGCGAGAATTTCCGCGTGTCGACGCCGAGATGCACGACGCGCTTGCGCGTGCGGATGCCCTGCCACGAGAACTGCTCTGCGACGCCCTCCGACGGCACGATGAGCGCCGCGCAGCGGTTGTAGAGCACGCGCGCGAGCGCCTTCGAGAGGGTCACGAGCGGGCCGCGCAGCGCGGGGCTCGCGATCGCCTTGGGGAAGAGCTCCCACTCGACGCTGTGGATGTAGTTCACGACGGGCCTGCGGCAGCGCTTGGCCGCGATGATCGCGCTCACGCCGATGGGCCCGAGCGCCTGGTTGAAGACGATGTCCGTGCCCCTCACGAGCGCGCGCACGCGCGAGTACGCCTTCTTCGCGGGAGTGTAGCCGCCGTACGAGCGCGCGGCGAGCGGTATCCTCTCGATCGCGACGCCGTCGATATGCACGGGCCCGTAGTCGGGGGCGACGATCGTGATGTCGTAGCTCTCCTTGAGGCGCGGCACGATCTCGGAGAGGAACCTGCTGATGCCGTCCCAGCGCGGCAGGAAGTTGTCGGTCGTGATGAGCAGCTTGCGGCGCTCCTGCGCCCCGCCCGCGCTCGCCTGGGGGCGGTAGTCGTGCCACTCGACGTTCTCGTTCTCCTCCCAGTCGATCGTGACCTTCCCCATTCAGCGCACCTTGTAGTAGGTCTCGGCGTAGCGGCAGCCGCGGCGCAGCCCCCAGAGCACCGCCTTCGTGTACACGGACCACAGCAGGACCGCGATCGCGTGGCGCTGCGAGCGGAAGAGCGCGAGCGCGTCGATCTTGCGCTTGAACGTGGCCGTGATATCGACGATGAGCTTCGGGTTCTTGCGCTTGCCGAGGTTGAAGAGGTTCCACACGTCGAACGTGTACACCTCGCACGCGATGCCCGCGTCCTCGTGGATGCGCAGCAGCATCCTGTGCACCGCGCGGTGGTCGGGGTGCGGGTCGTCGCGCGAGTGCGTGAGGATGCGATCCGGCGCGAACTCCCTCACGACGCGCACCATGTTCGCGTGCAGCGCTCGCTCCTCGTAGCCCTTGAGGATCGCGCCCTCCTTGAGCCCGAGGAACATGACGCCGTCGCCGCCGAGCAGCTTGTCCGCCTTCTTGCTCTCGAGCACGCGCGTGCGGCGCACCTCCTTCGCCTTGAGGTGCGGATGGCTCTGCTCGCCGAAGCTGCAGATGATGGTCCTGATCGTGGCGCCCTCCTTGGAGAGCCTCGCGATGTAGCCGCCCGCCCCGAACACCTGGTCGTCGGAGTGCGCGCAGAAGACGAGCACGCGTTTCGGGGAGCGCAT
>JAJPEB010000035.1 GCA_023252315.1 Candidatus Woesearchaeota archaeon
TTCACCGTCACCGTGCGCGACCAGGAATTGCTGCAGAACGCGACCGTGCTCAGCTTCGTCGTCGCGAACGTGAACGACCCTCCCGTGGTGAACGAGATCAGCGCAAGCGCGTCCAACACGCAGTCGAACGTGAACGCGAGCAACCTCACCGCGTACGCGAACGCGCCGTTCCTCTATGCGGTCAACGCGACGGACCCCGACACGGTCTACGGCGACACGCTCGCGTACGCGGACAACACCTCGCTCTTCGCGATCGATCCGTCCACGGGCCGCATCAGCTTCATCCCCGCAGCGGGCCAGGTGCAAGTCGACCCGTACCCGATCAACATCACGGTCACGGACAACGCGAGCGCGAGGGCGAGCAGGACGATCCTCCTCACGATCAAGGCGAACTCCCCGCCCTTCTTCAACGCCACGGTTCCCTCCCTCTCGTGCGCGACGAAGGCGCAATGCGCGCTCGACCTCTCCGCGTACGCGTCGGACGCCGACGCGGGCGACGCCGTCTCGCTCTTCGCGGTCTCGTTCGTGGGCGCGAGCCTGGGCTCGCTCGCGTACAACCAGACGTCGGGCAGGATCAACTTCACGGTCGCGAAGGCGGACGTGGGCAACTACACGGCGAACGTCACGATCACGGACCGCTTCGGGGCATCGAACTCAACGCTGCTCAACGTCACTGTCACGAACACGCCTGAGGCGCCAGCTCTCACGCGCTTCAACTTCTCGGGACAGACGATCGTCGAGACGCATCCCTTCTCGTACGAGCTGCGCGCGGACGACGACGACTTCCTCGTGCCATCTGCCGCGGAGTCGGTGGGCTTCACGACGAACCTGAGCATCGCCTACTCGCTAGACCCGCTCCCGCTCCAGAACACGACCGCGCGCGCCCTCCTCTCGTTCACGCCCTCGCTCGGCCAGGCGCGCAACTACACGGTCGAGATCAACGCGACGGACCGCTTCGGCCTCGTCTCGCGCAAGGTGGTCACGTTCGAGGTCTTCCCGAAGGCGCCGCCCCCGGACATCACGAACGTCACGCCATGGGGGCCTGGCGCGAACTTCACGATCGACACAGGCTTCGCCCCCGCGTCGCTCTTCCCGGGGCGCACGACGAGCGTCAACGCGAGCGAGAACAGGAGCGTCACGTTCGCGCTGCGCGTGAACGACACCCGCCCGCTCACGTACGTGTGGAGCGTGAACGGCGCGCAGAACGCGACGACGCAGAACATCACGCTCCCCTTCGGGTTCTTCTCGTCCGGGCGCTACGTCGTCGCAGTGAACGTATCGAACGACCGCCTCGAGAACGCGATGTGGGCGTGGGACGTGCAGGTGCAAGACGTCGACCGCGCGCCCAGGCTCGTGAACAGCCTCACGTCCCCGCTCACCGTCAACACGACGTTCCTCTCGCAGGCGTACTTCACCGGCGGATCGAGCACGACGCGCTTCTACGATCCCGACGACGACACGGACGGGGACGGGCAGCTCGACGGGAACGAGTCGAGCGCGCTCGCGTTCTCGACGGTGTCCGCCTGCAGCGCAGCCTCGTTCACGATCGCGGGCGCTGACCTTACCGTCTCGCCGCAGGCCATCGGGACGTGCAGCGTCGTCTTCAACGCGACGGACGCGCACGGGGCGTCGGCCGAGTCGAATCTCGTGGTCGTGAACGTCACGGGCGTGCCAGAGGGGAGCGAGAGCCAGGCCTCTGTCACGAGCAGCGGAGGGGGCGGCTCGAGCTCCTCGAGCAGCAGCGTCGTCCCGATCATCCTCGAGAGCACGAAGCCCGCAGCCTTCAGCCTCATCGCGCCCAAGCTCGTCACGGTGTACCGCAACCAGAGCGTCGTGATCCCCGTGGTCGTGAACAACACCTGGACGTCGCCGCTCAAGCTCGTGCGCGTCTGGGCGGAGACGAACGCGACGGGCGTCACGGCGCAGCTCGACCAGGACCTCTTCGAGGAGATCCCCGTCAACGCGTCGAAGACGCTCAGCCTCACCGTGTCGAACTACCGCCTCGGCGAGAACTACGAGATCCTCGTGCGCGCGAACGTGAGCGATCCCGCCTACGGGGACCAGGCGATCATCCTGCTCAACAGCATCGAGCGCGCGAACGAGGGCGACGACGACGTGAGCGTGAAGGTGACGTTCGCGAACGACCTGCTCAACGAGCATCCCGAGTGCCAGGAGCTCAACGAGGTGCTCGAGCAGGCCAAGCGCAGCCTCGCGGACCAGGACGTCACGCAGGCGCAGCGCCTCGTCGACGGCGTCATCAACGGCTGCAAGTACCTCGTGAGCACGCAGCAGAACGTCGAGCAGCGGCCCTCGCGCATCAGCCCCATCATCTCGCTCGACAGCCTCTCGCTGCGCACCCTCATGTGGAGCGTGCTCGCGTTCATCGTGCTCGTGAGCGTCGCGCTCATCTCGTACTACCACTACTCGTACAGGCAGGAGGACGATATCTGATGGCAACGCACCTTACGTCGCATCGCACCTCGCGCCTCGCGTGCGTGCCCATCCTGGCGCTCCTGCTCATCGCGGCGGCGGCGCTCGCGCTCCCGGCGCCTCCCCCGCCCCCCGACCCTGGGACGATCCCGTCGGCGACCCTCTCGCTCGCCATCCCTGCGCAGGTGCCGCTCGCGTTCACGGCGACGCTCTCGCACACGGCATCCGCGAGCTATACCTGCACCGTGCGCGTCGGTACAGGCCAGGCCGCGGGGCCGGTCGCGGTCGCGCCGGGCGAGCATGCGAGCGTCGCGCTCAGCGTCGCCGCGGCGGGCCAGTATGTCGCGAACGCGACGTGCGTCTCGTCGCAGCAGGGTGATCCTGCGCTGGGCGCGAGCGCGCAGTTCACCGCGATCTCCGACGGCCCGCAGCTCGTCGTCTCGGTGCCCGCGCAGTCGGGCAGCGAGTTCAACGCGACGCTCTGGCACACGGCGAGCGGCACGTACTCGTGCGTGATCGGCATCGACCTCTCGACGCCGCAGGGCGCGCTCTCGAGCCCGTTCCCGCTCGAGGAGGGGCAGACGCGCGACATCGCGTTCACCGAGGTGCCGATCGGCACGCACGAGATAGCGGGGAACTGCACGGGCGGCGCAGGCACCCTCGTCGCATCGTCGGACGTCACCGTCGGCTGGCTCGCGTGCGGGAGCGATGCGCAGTGCCCGCAGGGGCAGCTGTGCGCGGGCAACGGGACATGCGTCGCGAGCTCGCAGGCGGCGGTCGTCTTCCCGACGCAGCCGTCCGTCACGGGCCCGAACGTGAGCATCACGTACTACCACACCGCGCAGGCGCCGCGCTCGTGCACGCTCACTATCGACGAGGCGGGATGGGCTCCCGCAGACCCCCGATGGAACGATCCCGCCTCCACCCGCATCGCGAGCCTCTCGCCCTCGACGAGCAGGACCGAGGCGTTCAGCGGCGTCGGCATCGGCACGCACCTCGTGCACGTGCGCTGCGCCGCGCCCGACGGCACCGACGCCGAGGAGGCGTTCGCGCAGTTCTCGGTCACGAGCGTGCAGCAGGCGGACAGCGGCGGCGTGCGCGTCACCCTCATCGCTCCGGGCGACCAGGCGCGATCGCCCCTCAACGTGACGTTCGTGCACAACGCGACAGGCGTGGGCATGTGCAACGCCACGATCGACGGGTCGGTGCGCGAGCTCGGCTACGTCTACCCCTACGTCGCGAGCACGTTCCTCTCCGACGTCTCGCAAGGGGCGCATACGGTGGGCGTGCTGTGCGCGAGCGCCTCGTGGTCCGCTCGGGCGAGCAGGACTGTCAACGTGAGCGACAGCACGCCCGCGCCGACGCCTGCGCTCTCGATCCGCGAAGGGGTCGGCATCGCGCAGGGCCAGGGGTTCAGCCTCGTCGGCACGGGCTTCCCCTCGTCGGAGAGCATCGGCGTCACGCTCGCGGGCGGAGGCGGCGCGCTGAGCAACACGACGGCGAGCGACGCGAGCGGGGGCTTCGTCCTCCCCTATGCGGGCCTCGGCGCGGGAAGCTACGCGATCACCGCCTGGGACCTGCGCGACGACACCTTGCGCGCGTCCGTCACGTTCTCGGTCACCGCGCCCTACGTCCCTCCCGTGCAGCAGCCCGGGGGGCAGGGAGGTCCGCTGCAGGCCCCCGTCATCGGGCAGGGCAACCCGCGCGCGGATGCGCCGGGCAGCGAGCAGCAGCAAGGCGTGCAGACGGGAGTGCGGGGCGCGCCCGATGCGGGGCCGCAGCCGACGCCTCAGGCGCAAGGGAACGGCACGAGCGACGCGCAAGACCCGCAGCAGCCCAGCAGCGGGGGAGGCCATTTCCCGTCCTGGATCCTGTGGCTGCTCACGCCGCTGCTCGTCGTCGGGGGCGCCCTCGGATGGCTCGCGCACAACGGGGCGCTCGATTTCACGAGCATGAAGGGGCTCCTCGGCAGCATCCGCGACCTCAGGGAGGGGGGGATGCCGAGGCTCAAGAAGCAGTTCCAGCAGCCGGGCGTCACGGAAGGCTCCGCGCTGCAGAGTGGCATGGGCAGGTCGGGCGCGGGCGCATCGCCGAACTCCACGCTGCGCAGCTTCATCGCGAGGGAACGCTCGAAAGGGTTCGACGACCTGACGATCCGCAACGCCCTGCTGCGCAAGGGCTGGGACAAGGAAGACGTGGACTCGGTGTTCGACGACATCTACGAGACGCAGCGCAGCTCACTGGGCAGGTGAGGGGCCCGGCGCCACGGGAGCGGCCGCGCGGTTGAGGAGGTCGCGGTACGTCTGCTCGACGAGCGGATAGTAGCGCTCCTTCTCCTTGTCCGCGAGCAGCCCGTACTCGTGCACCAGCGCGCGGTATCCTGCCCTCGCGCGCGAGAAATGGCGCTTGTCGAGCGCGGCGTAGCATCTCTCGACGAGCGTGTGGATGCGCACATGCTGCGCGTCCGGGGTCTCCACGACCGGCAGCTCCGACATGATGATCTCGGGCTCGCTCTCCTCCCTGAAGAGGAACGCGCGCATGCGCGAGAGCAGCGACGAGGACCGCTCGTGGGTGCGCACGAGCTGCTGCACCGCCTGCGCGAAGTCGTCGAGCATGCGCACGAGGTCCGCGTGCGCGTACGTCACGCTCGAGTACTCGATGGAGTGCAGGCGGTCGAGCACGCCCGTGAGCTGCTTGCGCGTGTCGTTCGAGATGTAGACGCTCTTGAGCTCCTCCGTGAGCTCGCGTATCGTGAACTCGTACGGCTTGCCGAGGAACTGCTTGAAGAAGTCCTTCGTGAGCGCGTACACGTCGTGCGGCTCGATCACGCTCTTGCGCTTGAGGAACTCGGCCTTGCGCAGCGTCTCCTTGCGCAGCTGCGCGAGGCGCCTGCGCCGCTCGGACTCCTGCGCGAGCGCGTCCATGCGCTGCCTGAGCGCGCCGCCTGTCGCAGGGGTCTCACCTCCCATGCGTGCCTTGGCGAGAAGAGGATATTTAAGCGTTCCTCACACCACCTCCCCATCGAGAAATCGCAGCGTCACTGTGTTTCCCCTCTCCAGTCGTCCTACAACCTATTTAAATTCGCAGGCAGGGAGGCATCGTCGTGGCCCAGACGGCGGAGGAGGAGGCGTTCAGGGAGCTTGACGACGAGCGCTTCAAGAAGAAGATCATCTTCTTCAAGGAGCAGTTCGATCGCGCGCGCAAGGAGATGCGCCAGCTCGTGGTCGGCCAGGACGCGGTCGTCGACGCGCTGCTGGAAGCGCTCATCGCGAACGGCCACGTGCTCGTCGAGGGAGTGCCGGGCCTCGGCAAGACCCTGCTCGTGCGCACACTCGCGAAGGTGACCGGCTGCCAGTTCTCGCGCATCCAGTTCACGCCCGACCTGCTGCCGACCGACATCGTGGGCATCACGACGTACGAGGAGGGCAAGGGCTTCTTCACCGTCAAGGGACCCGTCTTCTCGAACTTCGTGCTCGCCGACGAGATCAACCGCGCGCCGCCCAAGGTGCAGTCCGCCCTCCTCGAGAGCATGCAGGAGCGCCAGGCGACGATCGGCAAGGAGACGTTCGCGCTCCCGAGCCCGTTCTTCGTCATGGCGACGCAGAACCCCATCGAGCAGCTCGGCACGTACAAGCTGCCCGAAGCGCAGGTGGACAGGTTCGTCTACAAGATCCTCGTGAGCTACCCGACGTTCGACGAGGAGGTCTCGATCCTCAAGCAGAACACGACGACGCGCGAGTTCTCCGACTTCCAGCTCGCGCCCGTGCTCTCGCAGATGGACCTCATCGACGTGCAGAAGTTCGTCAAGCGCATCTACGCGAGCCCGAAGATCGAGCGCTACATCGTGCGCATCGTGGACGCGACGCGCAACCCGGAGAAGTACGGCATCGAGCAGCGCAAGTACCTCGCGTACGGCTCGTCTCCGAGGAGCAGCATCGCGCTCTACATCGCGAGCAAGGCGCACGCGCTCATGAAGGGCCGCGGCTACGTGCTCCCCGACGACGTGCGCGACGTCTCGTACAACGCGCTGCGCCACCGCATCGCGCTCAACTTCGAGGGCGAGGCGGAGGAAGTGAGGCCTGAGGCGATCATCAAGGAGATACTGCAGAAAGTCCCCATCCTCTGAGTGTCTTATTCTCGCGCGGTCTTGCGCATGAACGCGACGCCGTCGCCGTAGAATGGGCGCACCATGCCGATATCGTGCAGGTACGTCGCGCCTTCCCCGAGCTTCGAGAGCACCTGCCCTCTCGCGTAGCGCCCGAAATGCGTCGGGACCCCGAGGTCTTTTCCGGGATCGGGAGAGGTGAAGAAATACACGGCGACGTCCCCGTTCCTGGGGGTCACGACGAACTCGTAGCCGCGCCCTCGCAGGAACTCCTCGAACCCGAGCGCGAAGAGCTGCTTCTCCGCGCATTCGCGCTGCGTGCACCAGGGCTCGCCTTCCATGTCGCGGAACACGAGCTGGTGGCAGAGTAGCGCATCGTCCCTGCCCGTCGCGCGCTGCGCGAACCCGCGCACGCTGCGGGGGTCCTCGTATCTGGGGTCGCACGACACCGGCAGGCCGCGCAGGCGCCTGTACGACTGGTCCCCGTAGCGGCAGGTGAGGTGCTCCTCGAGCGCGCTGCGTCGCGCGGTGGCCTTGAGCGGGAGGAAGTAGGGCGCCTGCGCGTCGGGGGACGCGCTCTCGGCGCGCTCGAGGCGCGCATACGCGGCGGAGAGCAGGATCGCGCCCGCGAGAGCGGCACGCAGGGGGCGCGAGAGCGGCAGATAGCGCGTCCGCGCCTTCGAGAAGCCGTAGGGGAGAGTGGCGTGGAGGGATTCTTAAGCGTTCGCAAGGTACCTACTCGAAAGGCACAACTTTTCTTTAAATAGCTGCGTGCGGGGGAGCGGGAAGTGCCAGGCCACCTCACGCGACTCGACCTAGACCTCATCCCGCAGCTCAAGGCGCAGGACCTCATCGCGAAGCGCCGCGTGCTCTCGCGCACCCTCGAGGGATCGTGGACCGCGCTGCTCAAGGGCCACGGCATGGAGTTCGCGGGCTTCCGAAGGTACACCGCGAGCGACGACGCGAGCAGGATCGACTGGGGCGCGTCGCTGCGCTCGAACGAGGTCGTCGTGCGCGAGTTCGAGGAGTACCGCAGCGTCAACGTGCTCTTCCTCATCGACGTGAGCTCGACCATGCTCTTCTCGAGCACGCGCAAGCTCAAGGCGGAGCACGCGGCGGAGATCGCGTTCCACACCGCGGTCTCGCTCCTCGACAACGGCAACGCGGTGGGCTTCGCGCTCTTCAACGAGTCCGTCGTCGCGAAGCAGATGCCAGGCGTCGGCACGGCGATCGTCTACAGCCTCGCGAGCGCGCTCTCGAGCACCTCGCACTACGGCGGAGGCAAGCGGCTCTCCGTCGCCGTGAACGCGGTGAACGCGATGCTCAAGCAGCGCGCGCTCGTCGTGCTCGTGAGCGACTTCATCGGCATGGGCGACGGGTGGGACAGGTACGTGAAGCTGCTCGCCGAGCGCTTCGACCTCGTCGGCATCATGGTGCGCGACCCGCGCGACTGGGAGATGCCGGACTCCGCGAGCCAATTCGTCCTCGAGGACCCGCTCACGGGCGAGCGCATGTTCGTCGACGTGCGCGACTCCAAGCCGACGTTCGACAGGGAGGCGAAGGCGGAGGAGGAGCACGTGCGCTCCGTCTTCGAGGCCGCGAAGGCGGGCCTCGTCACCGTGCGCACGGAGGAGGACGACCTCTTCAAGCCGATCCTCACGTTCTTCAGGCGCCGCACGGCGATCGTGAGGGGATAGGGGGATGGTCACGCTCACCTTCTCCGAGCCCCAGTACCTCTGGCTCCTCGCCGCGCTGCCGCTGCTCGTCATCACGCACTTCTTCCTGCTCAGGCATGCGCGCCGAAAGGCGCTGCGCTTCGCGAACTTCCAGGTCCTCAAGCGCGCGACAGGCCAGCGCTACATCACGAAGAACTACACGCTGCTGCTCCTGCGCATGCTCATCATCGCGTTCGCGGTGCTCGCGGTCGCGCAGACGTCGCTCTGGTACGAGGGCGCGACGAACGAGAACGAGTACGTGATCGCCCTCGACACGAGCGCGAGCATGTCCGCGAAGGACGTCGCGCCGACGAGGCTCGACGCGGCGAAGCTCTACGCGGAGCGCTTCGCGCGCGACCTCGACGCGCACACGCGAGTGGGCCTCGTGAGCTTCTCGGGCGTGACGTTCATCGAGCAGCCGCTCACGGCGTCGCGCGAGGACATCGCGTCTTCGCTGCGGGGCATCGACATCGAGGCGTCGGGCACGGACATCCCCGGCGCCATCATCACGAGCACGAACATGCTCGACGGCGTCGAGCGCGGGCGCGCGATCATCCTCATCACCGACGGGAGCAACACGATCGAGACGTTCACGTCCAAGAGCATGCAGCGCGCGATCGCGTACGCGAAGGGGAAGCGGGTGCGCATCTTCACGATCGGCGTCGGTACCCCTGATGATTCCCCCATCGGCTACCTCCCCACCTACTACAACGTGAGCGCGACGTACGACGAGGACAACCTGCTCCTCATCGCGCAGAGCACCGGCGGGAAGTACTACCGCGCGCGCGACGAGCAGGCGCTGCTCGAGGCCTACAGGGACATCGGCTCCGCGCAGACCACGAGCCTGCTGCAGGTCGAGCTCGCGCCCGGGCTCATGCTCCTCGCGCTGATGCTGATCCTCGTCGAGTGGGGACTGCTCGGGACGAGGTTCAGGCTCCTGCCCTAGCGTGCGCGACGCGCCTCGCGCGAGGGATGCTCGGAATGGGAGACTTGAGAAAGATCCCCGAAGGGAAAGCGGAAAAGAGAGGAGAAAGGGGAAAAAGGAATGCGGGTAGCGCCTACTTGCCGCTGAGCCAGGAGTAGCCGCCGAGCGTGAGGCCGATGAGCCCGAGCACGCCGAGGAGCCACAGCCAGTTCGCGCCCAGCACGCTGCCCAGGATCGCGCCTGTGAGCGCGTTGCCTGCGGCACCTGCGCTCGGCGCGGGCGTCGCGTCCTGCTGCGCTCCGCTCTCGACGGGCTTGCTGCCGGGGCTCTGGCTGCTCGCATCGGATCCTGCGCCTGCGGTCCCCTCGCTCAGGGCGGGCGTCTCGTCGCTTGTGACGCGCACGCAGTGGTCGCCTTCCTTCGCGTACCCCGTGTAGCAGCCGCCTCCGCCGCCGCCTCCTGCGAGCGCCTGGACCACCTGCGAGGTCTCGAGCTGCTCGTCCTGCGAGCCGCCGTCGCCCGTGCCGGTCTCGTTGCCCGTCGCGTTCGGGGGCGCGATCGTCGCGCTCGCCGAGAACGCGTCGCCGCACACGCTCGTGTAGACCGCATCGATCGCGCTCGCGGGCGCAGGCAGCGTCGCGCTCCATGCGTTCATGAGCACGCCCGTGCTCTGGCCGTTCACGCTCACCGTCTCGCCGCTGATGTCGGCCGACGGGTCGTCGGCGCGCACGAGGGTGCCGCTCACGAGCACCGAGCTCTCGTCGAGCGTCGAGACGCCCGAGATGGCGATCGCGTACTGCTTGCATGCGTCGACATCCAGCGTGATCGTGCCAGTCTGCTGCACGGTGCCGTTGGTCGCGGTGCACTTCACGGTGTAGTCGCCGTTCGCCTTGAATGTGTGGTACACGTTGTCCGTGAGCATGTCGTACTGCACGTTGCCGTCATCGAAATCCCAGTCGTAGCTCGTCGGCA
>JAJPEB010000147.1 GCA_023252315.1 Candidatus Woesearchaeota archaeon
TCCAACTCGTCGAACGCCTCCTCCCCGCGGGGGCGAACGTCACGATCGCAGAGCCCGCGAGCCAGACGTTCAACTACGTGCTGAGCAACCCCTCGAACGTCTCGACCACGACGGCGTGGCTCGTCAACGGGACCGCCGTGCAAGGTGCGGGCGGGGCCTCGTTCACGCTGCCTGGCGGCTACAGCACGAGCGGCTCGTTCAACGTCACCGTGCGCGTGCAGGGCACGCAGAACACCGCGGAGCGCTCGTGGCTCCTCACCGTGCAGAACACCGTGCGCAACATCAGCGTGTCGCAGTCCCCATCCCCAGCAATCGCGCTCTCCGAAGGCCAGTCGCAGGCGCTCACGCTCGCCGTGGACAACCCGGACTCGCTGCCTGTCAACATCTCCTGGTCCGTCGATGGTGCGCAGGACGCGGGCACGAACGGCACGAGCTACTCCTTCTCGGGCGCGGCAGGCACGCACAACGTGACCGCGAGCGTCGCGAGCCCGCAGAACGCGGCCCAGGCGTCGTGGATTGCCACGGTCTCGGCGATCGTCGTCCCGGCTCCGGCTCCCGCGCCCGCCCCCGTCGTGTCGGGCGGCGGCGGGGGTGGAGGCGGCGGTGGGGGAGGAGGCATCGATATCAGCGTCGACGGAGCGCCGAGCTCGCCCCAGCTCGAGCAGCCGGCCCCCGTCCCTCAGGAGAGAACGGGAGACGTCGACAAGATCCGCACCATCGTGAGCTCGTACTTCTCGGGCACGTCCGCGCTCACGGCGCAAGAGCTCATCGCGGAGCTGCGCGCGCGCCTCGGAGATGACCCATGAGCGCCCCCGCCTCTTCGCGCATCCTCGCGCGGGCCGCCCTCGCGCTCGTCTTGCTCGCCCTGCTCGTGCCCTGCGCGCTGTGCATGGACGTCTCGCACGAGCTGCCCGCGCAGGCGGTGCAGAACGAGCCGACAATCGTGCGGCTGCACCTGACCTCGCTCACGCCCGGCACGAGGATCGTCATCGGCGAGCTGCCCGGCCACGGCGCGACGACGGGCGAGTGGGATATCGCGGGCGCAGCTCCCGGCGCGAAGCTCCTCAACGACGGCGAGCAGCTCATCTGGGACTTCCAGGCGGACGCGTTCGAGGCCACGATCTCGTACTCGGTCTCGCTCCCCGCGAACGGGACCCAGACCTTCGACGCGGTCTACGCTGCGGCGCCCGACCTGTCTGGGCATGCGCGCGACGAGCTGCTCGTGCTCCCCGCTCCCGCAGCGCAGGCGCCCGCCAAGGACGCGCAGTCCCCGCTGCAGCTCCCCTCGCTCGAGCTCCCCGCGCCGGTGCCTGCGTTCAACCCGTCGCCGGTGAACTTCGGCGTCGCGTTCCTGCTGATCGCGTCCATGATTGGCCTCATGCTGCTCTACCTGCGCATGCGCGTGCGCGAGTACGATCCGGAGCACGTCTCGTTCCTCGACAGGCTCTCGCTGAAGCTGCACAGCCGTGGGCGTGCCTGAGCCCGCGTGCGCATCCTACCCGGAGCGCTGGACGAACGACTCCTTGAGCGCGAGGTAGTCCTGGAGCGTGAGGATGCTCTCCTGCATCGTGAACTGGCCCACGCGGCGCGATCCCATCCCTCCCTCGATAAAGGAGCCGTAGAGCGGGGACCCCGTGTCGTTCGTCTGGAACGAGAGGAGCTTCTCGACCATCTGGTCGCTGAACTCCTCGTCGCCGAGCGCGACCGCGGCGCGGCCAACGAGCGCGTAGACCCAGGGATCCTCGGAGGGACTGAGCGGGTCGCCGCTCGAGCTGTACGTCGAGAAGAGCTGCGCGTCGAGCTGGAAGTGCGTCTTGTAGAAGTCGAGCGACTTGCGCGCGGACGCCATGAGCTCGGGGTCGCCGCTCTCGGCGCTGCGGATCATGATCCACATCGAGTTGATGCTGTATCCCGCGCCGTCGATGCCGTTGCCGTACGCGCCCGCCTCCGTGATCTGCGAGTTGTAGAGGCCGTTGTAGACCTGCGCGCCGAGCGTCGCGTTCTTCATGTTCGCGTAGACGCTCGTCCACGGCTCCCCGCGGCGCGACGCGAGCGCCTTGAAGACGGCGAAGTCCTCGTACGAGAGCCACACCTCCTTGCCGACCCAGGGGTTGTCCGCGGGCCCGCCGCCATAGGGCGCGAGCATCCTCTTGGGCGTGATCGCCTCGAGCTCGAGGCCAGCGCTCAGCGTGTCGATCATCGCCGCGTACTGCGGGTCGCTCGCTCCCCACTTCTGCTGCGCGATGAGCAGCGCCTTGATCGCGCGCAGGTCCGCGTCGGATGCGATGTTCGCGCCGTCCTCGACCGCGGTGTCGTTCGCCTCGAGGCGCCACATGAGATGGCCTGCGGGGTCGAGCATCCTCGTGCGCATGAATTGCAGCGACTTGTCGACCGCTTCCTTGTTCCCCTGCTTCGCGTTCCAGAGTAGGTAGTAGCTGAGCGCCTCGCTGTTCGTCGCGTCGTACTTGTCGACTTCCTTGTTGTCGACGAGATAGTAGAGGTCGATGTGGCCGGTCGGCTTCACGAGATCCGTGCGCACGAACCCCTCCGCCGCGTTGAGCCGCTCTTGCACGAACGTGGGCGTCGCCTCCGCGCTCGAGTCGTTCCCCTGCGACGGCTGCTCGCTCGGCGCCAGCTGCGGTATCCTCCCGTTGAGGACCAGCAGGCGGAGCGAGATCGCGAGCGCGACGTAGACGATGACGATGCTCCAGAGAATGATCGCTTTGCTCTTCGGGATTGCTA
>JAJPEB010000036.1 GCA_023252315.1 Candidatus Woesearchaeota archaeon
ACGACTTCGATCGCTCGCCCGTAAGGGCGGCGGCAGCGCATCCGCGACAGAGCGGATAGGTGCATGGGCGGAAGGAAGAAGGGGCAGGCGATCCTCAGGTCGTCGCAGTCAAATTGTAGTGCTCGCTGAGCAGCGTCTCGAGCGTCGCGAGGTCCGCGTAGCCGAGGCGCTCGTCGGGGAAGATGAGCACGGGCGCGGCCTCGACCTTGTTGATCGCCTTGAGCGTGTCGAGCGCAGGGTTCGCCGTCGTCATGTCGAACGCGTAGACGCGCAGCGAGGGGTACTTCTTGCGCAGGTACGTGAGCACGTAGCCCTGCTCCTTGCACGTGGGGCAGTCGCCCGCGTTGCTGTAGAAATAGAGCACTGGCACCTGCGTGAGCCCGCACTGCTCGTTCGTGCGGATGGTGAAGAGCCAGTCGCGAAGCTCGAGGATGCTGTACGTGTTCTTGAGGCGCTCGACGTCCTTGTCGCCCGCGCCGCGCTGCGCCTCCATGTAGTCGACCTTCTCGCTGATCGAGTAGAGCTCGTTCGCGAGCGGCGTGCCGTTGATGTACTTGCACGGCTGCTGCAGGAGCAGGAGGTACTGGAGCTCGGCCGCCGAGGTCTGGATGCGCAGGTTCTCCTCGATGTCGTTGAGCGCCGCCGCCTTGCGCTCGGTCAGGTAGTTGCCGAGCAGGAGCCCGAAGAAGAAGACGAGCAGCGTGAGCGCGAGGACCAGCACGTACTTGATCCAGCCGACCTCGTTCTTGCGCATGGGGCGGGGGCGCCGCCGTTCGTATTTAAATGATGCGCATAAGCCTTACAGGAAGGCGAGCAGGCCCCACGCCGTGAGCGCCCCGAGCGCCGCCCCGCAGAGCAGGTCCCAGATGTCGTGCCTGCGCAGCAGCACGCGCGTCGCCATGACCGCGAGCGCGTACGCGCACAGCAGCGCCCCCATCTCCCATGAGGGGTAGAGGTAGCCGAGCAGCGCCGCGAGCATCGTCGCGCGGTACGCGTGCAGGCTCGGGAACGACGACGCGTCGAGGCGCTCGAGGAGCCCTGTGTGCGGCTCCCTGCGCGGGCGCTCCTTGAAGTACGCGAGACGGATGCCGAAGACGACCGCATACGAGACGAGCGCGCCCGCGAGCAGCATGACGAAGAGCTCGCCGTCGCCGAGCGCGAGCATGAGCAGCGCGACGAGCGCATAGCAGGGCATCGCGCCGAGCGCCGAGAGGTCCTCGATCCCCTTGCGCATGAGCTTCTCCGATACCATCATGGTCCCGCTCCCGTCGCGTTGCGCTCCGCAGGCGCCTGCGCGCGCTCGATCGCGAGGAGCAGTGGGCGCAGCTGCGCGGCCCCTTGCGGCGTGAGCAGCGATGCGGGGATGTCCACCCCTATTTCACCGTTGCTGTCCTCGAGCGCATGCAGGCGCGCGACGAGCGCCGCGGAATCGCCGAGCCCCTTTATCCTCCCCTCGGGCGCGGCGTAGAGGTCGATGGCCCTGCACGGCACGGGCGCGATCGCCTGGTCCCAGGGGCCGCGCACGCACGAGCGCACGGACGCGGGAAGCGCGGTGCCCGCGTCCCAATCGTCGCCCTCGGGCACGAAGATCGCCGGCGCCTCGCCGCGCGCCTGCGCGACACGCGCCGCGAATAGGCCGAGGTCCGCGCCGCCGCCGGGCGTGATCGCGACCGCCGTCGCAGGAGGGAGGGCGGAGAGGAACGCGCGCGTGCGCGCATCGGGCGACGCGTTCGACGCGCTGAGCACGAGGATCGTCGGCACGCGCGCCCGCGCGAGCTCGTCGACGACTGCGCCGATCGTCTCCTCGTGCGCGAGCGTCCCCCCGGGCGTGAGCGAGGCCTCGTTGATGCGCACGAAGAGCCGCGTGCCCTCGCCGGGCAGCGCAGGCACGCCCAGGCGCGCGAGGCATGCGTCGGGCGCTAGCGCGCCCGCGCCCCCCTTGCCGACGACGAGCATCCTTCTGCCGCGCAGCTGCCCGCATGCGCGCAGCGTCGTGCGCTCGGCGATGCGGTTCACGCGCGCGTCGAGCGATCGCGCGCATGCGGCGTCGCCGGGCGGGCACGGGTACTCGTCGAGGTCGAGCGCGAGCATGTCGAGCCCGGGATCGGTGGCGTAGCGCACGTAGGTGTCGCTCAGGTCGGGCCCCGGCATGAGCTGCGCGCGCCCTCGCGCGTCGAGGAGCGCGATGCCCGAGTTCGTCGCGAGCGCGCGCGACTGCGCGATCGCGTCAGCGACGCCCGCGTCCGTGCGCGCTCTCTCCTGCGCGACGGCCGCGGTGCTCGCCCCCGCCACGATCGCCATCGTGGCGAGGAACACCGCGCCAACGACCCGTGCCGCGCCGCGGGTGCCTGCGCGCGCCCTCGCGCTCGCGATGCCGAGGCCCGCGAGCGGGATGAGCGGGAGCGCGAGCGCGACGAGGTAGCGGGGGTCGAAGCGCGCGACGCCCACGCAGAAGTACGCGAGGAAGAGCAGCGAGCAGCCGCCGAAGGCCGCGATCGCGCGGGCGTGCTTCTCGTGCGCGAGCAGCAGCGCGAGCGCGACTCCCGCGCACGCGGGCAGCTCCCAGAGGAGGAGCGCGGGGAGGTAGCGCGCGAGGCCTGTCGGCGTGTAGAGCCACGTGTCGCGGCCCACGATCGCGGACGCGTCGAGCAGCGGCGTGAGCATGCGCGCGAGCGGCGGCCCGCCGTAGTGGAGCAGGTTGAAGAGGAAATAGGGGGCCATCGCGCACGCGAGCGCGAGCGCGAAGCGCGCGCCGTGGCGCCATGCCCGCCTGCGCTCCTGCCACGCGATGAGCGCCGCGCACGGGGCCGCTGCGAGGAGCACGGGGAACTTGAGCAGGAACGCGACGCCGAGCGCGAGCCCCGACCACGCGTACCTGCGCTCGAGCGCGAGGCTGAGCGCGAGGACCGCGAGCGCGAACGCGGGGACGTCGGTGAGGATGAGCCCGCCGTTGATGAGCACGGACGAGCTCGTCGCGACGAGCGCCGCCGCCCACAGGCCTGCCTCGCGCGAGAACTGCCGCGAGGCGATGCGGTGCATGAGCGGGATGCACGCGAGCGCGAGCAGCAGGCACAGCGCCCTCCCCGTCACGAGCGGGTCGAGCGGGAGCCATTGCAGCGGCGCGAGCAGCGCGGGGACGCCGAGCGGGCGGATGCTCTCGAAGGTCCCTGCCGAGCCGAGCGACGCGAAGTGGCGCGCGATCGCGACGTAGACGCCCTCGTCGAAGTACGCCCTGCCCGCGGAGAGCATGAGGAGCTTGAGGCAGAGGTAGAGCGCGCAGCAGGCGGCGATCGCGATCCACGGACGGATGGCGCGTGAGGCCCGCTCGCGTGCGCTCATGCGGCTACGCCTCCGACTTGTGCTTCCACGAGACCTTCCTGCCCGTCGCGCGCGCGAAGAGCGTCGCCGCCCACCACGCGCCGTAGAGGATCCAGTAGAGGAAGAAGAACCACAGGTAGTTCACGACGATGCTCTTGCGCTCTCCCGCGAGGCGCTTCGCGACGAGGATGACGACGACGCCTGAGGCGAGCGCGATCCACCCGAGGATCATCGTGCTGCTCATGTTCACGAAGAACGCGTCGAACGAGAAGTCCACCCGCCAGATGTCCCAGCCGATCGCGTGCCAGTAGAGGAGCTTGTCCCAGGAGTTGAGGAGGAGCCTTCCTGCCCAGTAGCACACCCCCACGATGACGAGGAAGACGGAGAAGAGCGAGCTTGGCAGGATGAAGAGGCCGAGCGCGCCGTGCTCCTTGCTGAAGAGCTGGCGGTAGTCCTCGAGGTTGCGCAGGAATCCGTAGTACCACCGCAGGCGCTGGTCCCAGAGCCCCTTGAACGTCGAGGGGCCGTGCGTGTACACGTAGGCGTCGTTCGCGTTCTCGATCTCGTAGTTGCGGCTCTGGATGCGCAGCGCCATCTCGATGTCTTCCGTGTGGTGCGCCTCCTTGTAGTTCCCGTGCATGTCGAAGAACGCCTTGCGGTAGATGCTGAAGGGGCCGGGCGTCACGTGCACCGCGCCGAGCCTCGCGAACGCCTTGCGCAGGAAGATGCCGAGCAGGAACTCCGTCCACTGCACGCGCTGCAGGCCGCGCCTGGGCTCGTGGATCTTCATGCTCGGCGTCACCGCCATCACGCGCGGGTCCGAGAAGTACGGCACGATGCGCCGCAGCGCCTTGGGGTGGACGTGGCTGTCCGCGTCGAGCGCGCCCACGAACGCCGCGTCGGTACGCTCGAGTGCGAAGTTGAGCGCCGTGTACTTGCCCCCGTTCTCCTTGCGGAAGACGCGCACGCCGCGGCGCTCGTACCTGCGCGCGATGCGGTGTGTGCCGTCCGTGCTGCCGTCGTCGACGACGATGATGTCGAGCAGGCGCCTCGGGTAGTCGAGCGCGAGCAGCGACTCGATCGTGCGCGCGACCGTATGCTCCTCGTTGTAGCACGGCACGATGATGCAGACCTTCTCGAGCTTGCCTTCCCTGCGCTTCCTGGGCGCGGGCGCGGGACCGAGCAGGACGAGGAGGAAGAAGATGCTCGTGAAGAGGCCGAAGAAGACCGTCACATAGACGATGATATCGCCGACCGTGAGCTGCATGGGGCGGGAGAAGGGCCCGATGCTTAAAAACCCTTCCGGCGCTTCACCTCCTGCGCAGCGGCCGAGAGGATGCGCTCCGTGCGCCCGGCTATGGCCTGCTCTTGCGCCCCGCAGTCCTGTGCCGCACGAGCTCGGCGAGCACGGGCACGAGCGAGAGCGCGATGATCGCGAGCAGGAACAGCGTGAAGTGCGCCTTCACGAGGGCGACGTTGCCGAGCCAGTAGCCGCCTGCGACGAAGAGGCCCGTCCATGCGATCGCGCCGGCGACGTTGTAGGCCGCGAAGCGCGCGTAGCTCATCTCGCCGATGCCGGCCACGAACGGCGCGAACGTGCGCACCACGGGCACGAAGCGGGCGATGAAGATCGTCTTCGCGCCGTGCCTCTCGTAGAAGCGCTCGGCCTCGTGCAGGCGCTTGGTGCTCAGGAAGCGGCTCCTGCTCGTGAACGCGCGCCGCCCGAGGTGCGCCCCGATCGCGTAGTTGAGCGCGTCGCCGAGGATCGCCGCGAGCGCGAGCGCGCCGAAGAGGAGCCAGGGATTGAGGCCGCCGAGCGCCGCGAGCGCGCCTGCCGCGAAGAGCAGCGAGTCGCCGGGCAGGAACGGCGCGATCACGATCCCCGTCTCGAGGAAGATGATCGCGAAGAGGATCGCGTAGACCCACGCGCCGTACGACTGCACGAGCGCCGCGAGCGCGGTGTCGAGATGCAGGATGGCGGCGATCGCCGCGCCCAGGGACAGCATGCGCGGGGGAGATGGCGCGCTCGCTTAAATACGCGCAGGGTCGAGGGCTACTCCTCGACGGGGGCCGGGGGCGGGACGGGCATGCGCGTCTCTGTGCGCGCCGCCTGCTTCGCGTCCTGCTGGCCGCTCCTGCGGTCCGGCCCCTTGCTGCGCCCCTGGAGCAGCTCGAGCTGCATCTGCTGGATCTCGAGCAGGCGCTTCCACTGCTGCTGGGTCAGGTAGTCGATCTTCTCGTGCAGCTGCCTGATCTGCAGCTCCGCCTTGAGGTTGACCTTGTAGTCGTTCTCCGAGCGCAGGCGGTCCTTCGACTCGCGGCGGTTCTGGCTCATCATGATGATGGGCGCCTGGATCGCGGCGAGGCACGAGAGCATCAGGTTGAGGAGGATGTAGGGGTAGGGGTCGAACGTGTGCCAGAGGAGCTGGACGCTGTTGACCGAGATCCACAGGCCCATGAAGACGCCGAACGCGATGATGAACTTCCAGCTCCCGCCGAACTCCGCGATCTTGTCGGAGAGGTGCTCGCCGAACGTGAGCTTGCGCTCGAACTGGGTGTGCACGTTGCGCGCGAGCGTCTCGTGATCGATCATGCTCTTGATGACCTCGCGGTCGAGCTTCGAGAGCTCGCCCTTCTCCGCCTCCAGCATCTTCTCGACGTAGTCGCGGCGGAAGAGCTTGAGGTCGTTCTTGCAGATGTAGTCGTCGGGCTTGATCTCGGGGTACGTGTGCAGGATCAGCTCGGCCACGGGAGGGCGGATCGCCTCGAAGAGGTGCGCCTCTGACGCCTTGCGCTTGTGCTTGCACACGTAGCAGATGATGGGCTCCCTGAGATCGGACATCGCGTGCGCTCTCTCTGAGGGAGGTTATAAAGGTGATGGGTGCTGCCTATTTACCGAAAACCTGTTTTCTGCCGCTGCCCTGGAGTGAACCAGAAAATGGCGCGATGTATGCAGCGCCGTTTTCGTGAAACCACGGAACGGAGTGAGGTAAAAGCTCCGCAGCGGCATGAACGAAAGAAGCGCTTGCAACTGTCTTCTCGAAACTACGCCACCACGATCCCCCTGCGCCGAAGCTCGAGGAAGCACTTCGCGCACGCCTCCACGTCCGCCTTCGCGTCGTGCGCGCCCTCGAAGCCCTGCCCGAAGAGCGCATGGTGCAGCTCGGGCAGCTTGGGCCACTTGCCGAACATGGCGGTGGCCGAGCGCATCGTGCACACCTTGCCGTGGCGCGAGAACGGCAGCGGGAGCGCGCAGCGCAGGAACTCGGCGGACACGATGGGCTCGTCGAACGCGAGGTTGTGCGCGACGACGCACTGCGCGCCCTCGAGCGCCCGGGAGAACTCGCCGAGCGCGTGGCGCAGCGGCACGCCGTGCTCGAGCGCGCGCTCGGTCGTGATGCCGTGGATGCGCACCACGTCCTGCGGGATCGTGAAGCCTTCCGGCCGGATGAGCAGGTTGCCGTGGCCTGCGCGCTCGCCCTGCGCATCGAGGAGCAGCCATGCGAGCTGGACCACGCGCGGCCAGCTCTCGACCTCGTGCACGCTCGCGCCCCAGCGCGGCAGTCCCGTCGTCTCCGTGTCGAACACCAAGAACATGCGTATCGCCGTATCTCCCGAGGATATATGCGTTGCGGCCGCGCAGGGCGGGGCGATCAGGGGCACGGTCAGTCGTTCGTGACCTTGCTGCCCGCGAGGCTCGGCGGGGTATAGTCGACCGTGCACCCGCAGCCGCACTCGTCGGAGAACGCGTCTTGCCCCCCGCAGGTGAAGCGCAGCGTCGCGCACTGCGCGGGGTCCCTCGACTTGTAGTCGCGCTTCGGGCTGCCGTAGTCGCAAAAGCCCGTCTCTTTCTCGGGGCACTGCGCGAAGTCGCAGCTGGGCCCCTCGCGCGCGACGATGTCCCCGCTCGGGCAGATCTTGGTGTCCTTCGCGCACGCCGCCTGCGCCGTGGGAGCCTGCGGCGCCGCACAGCCGACGAGCACCGCCACGAGCAGGAGCGGGAGGAGCGCGGCTCTCATTGCGGGACGCAAGGGGCATGGAGGATATAAATGTTGCCGCGGATGATATTGCGAATCAGGCGGCCGTATCGGGATGCTGCGGAGCTTCTATGCTTGCGCAGGTCCTGCGTCGCGCTCGCCTCCCGGGAACTGAGTTTCCGGTCGCCCATCGAGCTGCGCTCTCTTGGCTCCGGCACGATGCGCTCCTGGAGCACTCCAAGGCAGCATGCCTGAGGGGGGAGGCGTAAGAAGAACCGAAGGAGGAATGGATGAAAGAAAGAGAAATGAAGGAAGAAATGCCGGGAACGATCTATCGCTTCCCCTTCGCCGCCTTCTTCGCGGAGGTCTCCTTCATGGGGGCCTTCTTCGCCGTGGCCGCAGTCTTTGCCGCGGGCTTCTTGCCCTCCTCGTGCAGGCCGACGATGTTGCCCTCGGGGTCGATGAACGCCGCGAGCGCGCCCATGCCCATCGGGGTCTTCGGGAGCGCGACCTTGCCGCCGTTCGCGACGACCTTCGCGAGCATCGCGTCGATGGACGCGACCGTGAGGTAGTTCATGAACGGCTGGCGCGGGTCCTTGCGCTTCATCATCCCGCCGTCGATGCCGACGCCATCGCTCTTCGCCTTGACCCAGAAGTAGTCGTAGTCGGGCATGTACTGGATCTCCCACCCGAACGTCTTCTCGTAGAACGCCTTCGCGCGCTGCACATCGTTCGCCGGGATCTCGAAATGGACCACTGGGTTGGGCATGGGGCACCTCGGGACGCTCTCGCTCCCGCCGTGCGAGACGCTCGCGGGTATTAATTGCTTGCGGAGCGACGGCAGGCGGCATCAGGCGCAACATTCTAAAAGAGCGCCTGCGAGGCGCATGCATGGCTGCCGAATACGTCACGCTCGACGTGACCCTGTTGCTCTTCGCGGCTATGGCCGGCATCGTGCTCGCGAAGCGCCTGGGCCAGTCCGCGATCGTGGGCGAGATCCTGCTCGGCGTGCTCATCGGGCCGACGCTGCTCGGCTGGGTGTCCTACGACGAGCCGGTCAAGGTGCTCGCGGAGCTGGGCGCGATCTTCATGCTCTTCACCGTCGGCCTCGAGTCGGACATGCGTCAGCTCGCGAGGCCGCGCAACGCGCTTGTCGCCGCGGCAGGCGTCGTCCTCCCCTTCGCGCTCGGCTGGTGGGTGTCCTCGCTCTTCGGCTACGGCGGGCTCGAGGGGCTCTTCATCGCGACCTCGCTCACCGCGACGAGCATCGCGATCACCGTGCGCATCCTCCAAGAGCGCGGCATGCTCTCGACGCCCGTCGCGCGCACCATCGTCGGCGCCGCCGTGATCGACGACGTGCTCGGGCTCGTCGTGCTCTCCGTCATCACGGGGCTCTCGGGCAGCGCGGGCTGGGCGGCGCTCGCGGGCAGGGTCGGGATAGCGCTCGGGTTCGTCGCGGCTTGCTTCCTGCTCGTGCGGCCCGTGAACGCGCTCGTGCGCTGGGTCGAGCTGCGCGTGCGCGCGTCATCCGAGCACGCGGGGCTCTTCGCGGCAATGGTCGTCGCATTCGGCTATGCCGGCATCGCGCAGATCGTCGGCCTCTCGGCGATCGTGGGCGCGTTCCTCGCGGGCGTCACGCTCGAGGAATCCGGGGGGAAGGCCGTGCGCGAGGCGGCGCACTACCTCGAGACGATCTTCAGCGCGATCTTCTTCGTCTCGCTCGGCGTCGTCGCGGACTTCACGAGGCTTGGCGGCGCATGGGCGTTCGCGCTCGCGCTCATCGCGGCCGCGCTCGTCTCGAAATTCGTGGGCTGCTGGACTGCAGCGCGCGCGTGCGGGCACACCGCGAAGGAGGCTGCCTCCGTGGGCCTCGGCATGGTGCCGCGGGGCGAGGTCGCGATGATCGTGGCCTTGCTGGGCCTCTCGGCAGGCGTCATCGGCGAGCCAGTCTATGGCGCGATCATCGTCATGGCGTTCGCTACGACGGTCGTGACTCCTCTGCTGCTCAGTCGGTCTCTTCCCCCCGTGGGCGCGGAGGAGGGGCCTGCAGCGTCGCATTAAAAGCGCGGATATGCGCAAGGCACGAGGGGCGACCTATAGCGGGTCATGGTTAAGTATCTCCTCCTCTTCTCCCCCACGGAGGTGAGTTCTATGGAGAAGTTGGGCAGAAATGGCGAGTATTACATGCACCGGCATGGCGAGAGGCACGAGATCAGCTTCGCGACGCAACAGACCGTCGGCTGGTCGACGATAGTGCTCGGCGTGCTGCTCGCCCTCGGCGAGTACTTGGCGTGGTCTGCGGGCATGCAGTACCTTCTTGCGGCGCTCACCGTGGTCGCGGGCATCTGGCTCGTCGCGACCCGATAGGGCGGACCGCCCCCAGCGCCTCTTCGCACGGGAAGTTATATAAAATAGGGCTCGGCAGCGGGGGATGGGCAGCGCGCGAAGCGCAGGAGCGGCCCGGGTGAACCCGATGGGCAAGGACAAGAAAGGCGTCAAGAAGCATTCGGCAAAGAAGGAGAAGTACGCGAAGTTCCTGCTGGGCAAGGACGATCGCATCTCGTCGCGCTCCAAGGTGCAGCAGCGCGAGGTCCCCCAGTCGCTCATCAACGAGAACGACACGCACATCTCGCAGCAGATGCGCCGCATCCCGCGCAACCCCGAGCCCCGCGGCCCCAGGGACAAGAAGAAGTAGTCCTTTCTTCTCCTCTCCTTCCTCAATTCCCTTCTCCGGCCAACCGAGGAGCGCGCCTTGGGCGTCGCAGCGCGCGATATGCCCTGCGCGCGCCCACAGGACACTATAGGACGCAACGCATAAAGCCCGCCCG
>JAJPEB010000148.1 GCA_023252315.1 Candidatus Woesearchaeota archaeon
CCGTGCAGCGCGAGCGCGAGCAGTACGCGCTCATGTGCGGGCACTGCGGCGCGCGCGGCGAGGAACGCTATTCGCCGCAGGAGAAGGGAGGCGCCGACGACGCGCTGCTCTCGTGCAGGAAGTGCGGGCACATCATGGACTTCCATCTCGTGTCGCGCAAGTCGTGCCCGCACAGCCCCGCGACGTACCTGCAGCGGTTCAAGATCACGGAGCTCGTCGAGTTCGACACGGTGCTGCTCGCGAGCAGGCACCTCTACCGCATGCCCTACAGCCTGCACGAGAAGTCGGGGCTCGCGAGCGTCGTGATCGACCCCGACGGGATCCTCTCGTTCCGCAAGGAGCTCGCGAGCCCGGACAGGATCGGCTTCGAGCGCACGTTCCTCGACCCTGAGTCCGCCGTGCGCGGCGAGGCGTCCTCGCTCGCGAGCAAGGCGTGGGAGCGCGCGCAGGAGCTGACCCCGGTGCGGCGCGCGACCACGGGCGAGTACGAGGTCGCGTCCGACGCGATCCCCGAGGAATGCTTCCCGCCGTGCATGCGCCTCATCCTCGCGGGGCTCAAGGACGGCAAGAAGCGCGCGATGTTCGCGCTCACGAACTTCCTGCAGGTCTCGGGCTGGCCGCCGGAGATGATCGAGGCGAAGCTCGAGGAGTGGAACGCGCGCAACCCCGAGCCGCTGCGCGAGGTGCTCGTGAAGGGGCATCTCAAGCAGAGCGCGCTCAAGAAGGAGAAGATCCTGCCGCCCAACTGCATGGCGTTCTACCGCGAGCTCGGCGTGTGCCAGCCCGACGACCTGTGCAGGACGATCAGGAATCCCGCGCAGTACGCGGCGAAGAAGGCGCGGATGATGGGCGGGGCGAAAAAGGCGGCGAGGAAGGCGACGCGCGCGCCGAGGCGCGAGAAGCAGGACACGGGCGCCGCGGACTGATTACACGCGATCGATCAGGCGCACGGTTCCCGCATCGGCATCGACCTCCACGGGATCGCCGTCACGGAATGCCGATGTCGCAGTGCGCGTCCCGACGATGCACGGGATCCGGAGCTCGCGCGCGATGATCGCGGCATGGCACCCGATGCCCCCCTCGTCCGTCACGAGCGCGACGACGTGGCGCAGGTACGGCACGAAGTCCTGGCGCGTCATGTGCGCGATGAGCACGTCGCCGTCTCGCACCTTGTGCAGGCCGAGGTTCGTGTGCACGATCCTCGCGGGGCCGCGCGCCTTGCCCGGCGAGCCCGTGGCTCCCTTCACTTCCCGCTGTCGCGCCTCCTCGCCCGGCAGCAGCCTGCGCGCCTCCTCGCGCGCGTCATCGCCGGAGCGCAGGATGGCATCCGCATCGTGCTGCACGAGCAGGAACGCGTCGCGACGCCTCGCGATCTCCTCCCTGGAGAACGCTGCGCTCTCGCGCACATGCTCGGCGATCTCGTCGTCGGTGAGCAGCGCGACCTCTCCTATGCCGAGTCCGATGCGCGACCCGAGCCCGCGGTAGAATTCCCGCAGCAGGAGGTTGAGCCGCTGCCTGATGGCGTCGCGATGGTCGCGCAGGATGACCGTGTCGCGCTGCATGAGGATGAGGCCTCGCAAGCGATCGCCGGGTGCGAGCGCCGCGAGCTGCCGCTCGAACTCTTCCCTGCGCCGCTCGAACAGCGACCCCTCGCTCGCTGGCGATGGGTCCGCCGCGGCGATGCGGCGCGCGAAATCCTCTTCCGTCCACGGCTCGTGGTCGAAGTCGAACATGGGGATGTGGCGGTAGCGCTGCGCGTGCAGGGCGACGAGGTCCTTGCGCGCAGGAGGTATCCTCTCGAGATCCCATTGCTCGCGCATGGCCTCGTTCGGCTCGAGCGGCGCGGAGAACGCGCGCGCGAGCGCGTCCGCGCGCTGCTCGCCCACGGCGGCGCGCAGCTCCTCGCCGAGGACCTGCGCGAGCCGCTCCCCGATCCGGAAGACCATCCACATGCGGGTGTAGTAGCGCGCGTGCTCCTCCGCGACCTCGCGGTAGCGCCTCTCGAGCGCCCGCGCGTCGAGCCCCTGTGCGCCCTCGACGAGATCCCGGATGCGAGCATGCTGCGCTTCGAGGAATGCCCTCGCGTCAGGGATGAGCGTCGCGACCGAGCCCGCGTCATGGAGCAGCGCATCGAGCCGCGCGCCGAAGCGCGCATGTGCTGTGCGCTCCACGTGGTAGTCTGTCTTCGCGCCGTCGAAGAACGAGAGCGTGTCGAGGATGCCCGCCCCGTACGCCTGCTCCATGGGCGCGCCGAAGCCGCGGTTCCACGCGATGGCGGTCTGCACGGAGAGCCTGCGCGTGACGAGATGGTCCCAGTCCATGGCATCGCGCTGCGGTCGCGGGTTTATGTGCTTTGGCGTCAGCCGCCGCAACCTTTTTCTTTCCCCGCGCTCCGGGAGCAGCGTGGCGTCGGGATCGCGCAGGGACGGCCGGGAAGGCCTCTGGGACCTCGCGGTCCTGTGCGCGGCCGCTCTCCTCACGGTTGTCCTCTACACATATCCGGCCCCGCTCGCGCTCTGCCTGCTCGGCTGCTGGGCCGCGGGCTTCGCGTGGCGCCTGCAGGAGCGCGACCTCGCGTACTTCTGGGCATCCGTGCTCGTCGGCACCGTCGTGGAATTGCTCTGCGTGCGGCTCGGGCTCTGGTCGTACCCGCACCCGTCGCTGCTCGGCGTCCCGCTCTGGATCCCGCTCGGCTGGGGCCTCGTCGTGCTCGC
>JAJPEB010000149.1 GCA_023252315.1 Candidatus Woesearchaeota archaeon
CCTACGAATTCAGCACCAATCTCTCCAAATGCGATGCAGTTCCAGGCACTGTCCCGAAGCGCTACACCGGCGACAGCACGCTCTCGCGCACTGGCTCCGGCTCGAGCCTGAGCGGCACGGACTGGACATCGCGCGTGTTCCAGGGCAACGGCACGGGCACCTGCAACACCGAGACGACGCAGTGCGCGTTCAACTCGGACTGCCTGAGCGTAGGCGACAAGCGCACCTCCGGAACTCCGGGCCCTGGCGGCTCGGAGTGGGTGTGCGAGAACACGGGCCTCGGCCCCACTATGTACCTCTGCACGGGCGCAGCGCAGGAGCAGAACCGCACGAAGCTCTTCGGCCAGTCGACGTACTGCTGCGCGAACGGCCGCTTCCTTCCGGGCAATGATTCCGCTTGCGCGGGCACGAACACCACCTTGCCCGGCCCTACCTGCGCTGCAGGCGACGGCTGCAAGGCAGGCTGCGCGCCCGCCGATCCCGATTGCGGCGCCTGCTCTCCGCTCTGCGGCCACACGTACCGCTCCTGCAACGGCAACGCGGTCCAGACCTGCACCTACAACTCATGCAACGCCGCGACGAATACCTGCGACGGCCCTTTCTGCTCGAGCGCCGCGTGCCCGGCCAACATGGCCTGCACAGGCGGGGGAGTCTGCGCGTGCGCCGCCGGGACGAGCTGGGTCGCCGGATCGTGCGTGGAGTCCTCGTGCACGAACGGCATCGACGACGACGGCAACGCCGAGGCCGATTACGATGGCGCATCCACGCACCTGCACGGCGACCGCTGGTGCCCTGTGCAGGTGACCGCCGCGAGCGCGCCTGCGAGCGTGAGCACGCCCGCCGCATGCGCGGCGAAGATCAAGGTCACATGTTCCTCGACCCCGGGCGGGGTCACGAGCATCGCCGCGCGCCTCGGCACGCACGCATGCGCGCCTTCAGGCGGCGCGTGGTACGACGGCAACGGTGACGGCATCGCGAACGAGTACGACTTCCTCTGCGACGTCCCCTCGTCCGACGGCACGGCGAAAGCGACCTGCTCGGTCGACACGGGCATCTCGTACGTGAGCGGTACTGCGGAGCGCAGCGCGAACGTCAACGTCGACTGCAGGCGTACCGTCACGGGCAGGGTCACGCAGGTGACGTCGGGCGCCGAGATCGCGAACGCGCTCGTGAAGGTCGCGGACACCGGGCAGCAGGCGAGCGCGAACGTGAACGGGCAGTACACGATCCCCGACGTCGCGCTCGGCCCCCACAACTTCACCGCGGACATCGAAGGCTTCTACACTGGCAGGATCTCGGACCATCTCGTCGCGAACGAGCCGGACACCGTCAACTTCGTGCTCGACCCGTGGCAGTGCACGGCGAACTGCACGTTCGGCACGCTCGATCGCTGCGACTACTCGTGCCTGGGCGACGGGGGCTGCTCGCTCAACATCCCTGCGGGGGACCAGGCGCGCTTCGAGGCGATCTGCAACGGCGCGATGCGCGGCTCGCAGCGCGAGTTCAACAGCACGCACGTCGCGAACTGCTGCGCGGGTCCCATCCTGCCGCTCACGGAGTACGAGTCCCCGCTCACGATCCAATCTTGCGCGTCCCAGCTCGTGCCGCATACGACGCTCGTGAACTATAACGGGAAGATCCACAGGCTCACAGTCGTGACGTACAAGAAGTGCTGATGAATTTCTCGTGCGCGCGGCCTGCGCCGCCTCGCCTGGAGCCCTCCATACGCCCACGCTGCGCGGTGCCTAGAATATCTTGTTGCGCTTGAGGAACGCGACCGCCTGCTCGACGATCGTCTTCATGCCGCGCTTGCCCTCGACCGCGCCGAGCCCCGGCAGCGTCGCGAGCTCCTTCTTCTGGGACGACGTGCGCTCGTAGAGCCATGCGCTCTGCTCCTTGGGCACGATCTCGCTGTCCTCGCTCGCGAGGAAGAGCACGGGCGTCTTGAGATTGCGCGCGCAGCGCGACATGTCGAGCTTGTGCCCGTCCTCGAAGAACGTGTAGTTGATGAGCACCGGCGCTCCGCCGAGGTGCACGTGGAAGTAGCGCTTGAGCCTGATGCGCGACATGTCGCGCTCCTCGAACCTCGTCCACGAGAGCGAATCGACCGCCTGCGGCGTGTTCACGAGCACGAGCGCGTGCGCCTCGCTCGTGAACGCCTCGAGCACGAACGCCGCCATCGCGCCGAGCCCGATGCCGAGCACGCACACCTTCGCGTCGTTCACGTACGCGCTGCGCTTGCAGTGCTTCATGACGTGCTCGAGGTCGCGCACGCGCTGGCTGATCGTCATGTCCGCCGCGCGCCCGTCGCTCTCGCCGAAGCTGTCCGTGAAGTCGAAGCGCGCGACCGCGAAGCCCTCCTCGAGGAGGAGCCGGGCGGCCTCCTTGATGCTCGGGGACTGGGCGGTGTCGAAGAAGCCTCCTGCGAGGACCACGAGCGGGAACCTGCCCTTGGGCTTGGGGCGGGAGATAATGCCGCGCACCGTGAGGCCTGCGTCGTTCACGATCGCGAACTTCTCGTCTTCCATCGGGAGAGGGAATCGTATGGGGATTTATAAAGGTTGCATGCTCGGTTGGATGGCTCTTTGGCGTTCAGGACCTCCTCACATCGGTTGTCGCGCTGCGGCGCATCGAACTCGC
>JAJPEB010000150.1 GCA_023252315.1 Candidatus Woesearchaeota archaeon
CCAGACGCGTAATGGCGCGCCAGGGCACGATACTCTCCCGCTACGAAGCCGGCCACAGAAGGATTCGTGATTTCGGGCGCCTGCTGACCTGCGAAAGAGAGGAGCCGCTCCTCCAGGTACGCACCGGTGAGCGCGACTCCGCCCAGCGCCCCCCATAGGGCTGCCGAAGCGCATGCGCGACGGGTAGCGATCCTCATGCACGCACGAACGAGGAGCTGCTTTTAAGTTTTTAGTATTTCACTACCTAAAAGAAGCTATTTGTCGCAGCAAACTCTTTTAAGGCACTCGCAGTCTTCCGCCATGATGGGCCACCTCCCCTTCGAGCGCCGCGACGTGAAGGTCATCGAGCGCGTGCGCGCGCAGGCGAGCGAGCGCTTCGGCACGCCGCCCGAGCGCCGCACGATGGCGCAGCTGCTCGACCGCGGCATCGTCGTGATCGACAAGCCGTCAGGCCCCACGAGCCACCAGGTCTCGGCCTACGTGCGCCAGATCCTCGGCGTCCCTCGCGCGGGCCACTCCGGCACGCTCGACCCCGCGGTCACGGGCGTGCTCCCCGTCGCGCTCGGCAACGGGACGCGCATCGTGCAGGCGCTGCTCACGGCCGGCAAGGAGTACGTGTGCCTCATGCACCTGCACGCGGATGTCCCCGACGATGCGCTCGCTGCCGTGCTCACGAAGTTCACGGGCAAGATCAAGCAGCTCCCCCCTATCAAGTCCGCGGTCAAGCGGCAGTGGCGCTACCGCAAGGTCTACTACATCGAGCTCATCGAGCGGCAGGGGCGCGAGGTGCTCTTCCGCGTCGGCTGCCAGGCGGGCACGTACATACGAAAGCTGTGCTCGGACATCGGCGATGCGCTCGGGTGCGGCGCGCACATGGCGCAGCTGCGGCGCACGAAGGCCGCGGGATTCACGGAGGCGCACGCGGTGACGCTGCAAGACCTCGCGGACGCGCTCTACTACGCGAAGAAGGGCGACGAGGCGCGCCTGCGCCGCATCGTGCTGCCCATCGAGACGGGCGCCGCGCATCTGCACAAGGTTTGGGCGCTCGACTCCGCGGTCGAGGCGCTCTGCCATGGCGTGCAGCTCAAGCTCCCCGGCGTCGCGCGCTTCGAGAGCGACATCCAGGCCGAGGATCCGGTCGCGGTCTTCTCGCTGCGCGGCGAGCTCGTGCTCGTCGGCAAGTCGCTCATGACAAGCAAGGAGATGCTCGGCGAGCGCGGCGTCGCGGTCAAGAGCGAGCAGGTCTTCATGCAGCCGGGGACGTACCCGCGGACGAACTGAGAGAAAAGTTTTTAATCTACCCATAAGTAGCGACAAAACATGTCGAGAAAATTTCCCATTTCCGAAGAAGGCCTCCAATCTCTCGTCGGCAAGGAGCTTTATCTGATGGTGCAGAGCGAGGCAGAGACTGCGGAACTGCACAGAGATCTTAGAGAGATACGGCAACGCGCTGGCTATCGCTTGAGGGTAGGAATCAGGAATATCGCTCAGCGAATCGGATATGGCGTACGCGGAAAGACCCCCCCTAAGTCGCTCGACCCCGATAGTATCGATGGATTAGTGTGTGAAGTCATCTCCAGGCAGCCCCACCTCATCAGCAACTACTTGCTCGGAGAAGCGGCAATCGCGTTTGAGGATGGTCAACCGGTGGGAGCTACAATAGATGAGAAAGCAGTGTTCGAAGCATACCTCTTCACGCCGAGAGATGTAGAGCAGAGTAAGGGATACACCACTTTCAGAGGGACAGCTTCCCCTTACAGTTTGCACGAGGATAAAATCGGTGTTCCTCTTGAGAAGAATGTGAGAGTCACCATCGCCACCCCCGCATATAAGGTGCGAGGAGACATGGCTTGCCTGTAGCGTTCACCGCCTCTTCATCTCAACCCCAGCGACGTGTCGCACCTGCGCGCGACCTCCTCGAGCTCCGAGAGCATCTTGCCGACGTCAGACCTGATCTTCGCGACGAGCTCCTCGAGCGTCTCGACGCGCAGGACGTACTTGCCCTCGCTATGCTCGACGATGCCCGACGCCGCGAGGCTGCCGAGGTGGTGGATCACGGTCGCGCGCGTGAGGTCGAGCTCCGCCGCGAGCTCGTCGGACGAGAGTCCGCGCTGGCGCTGCTTGAGCGCGCGCAGCAGCGCGATGAAGATGCGGAACTTCGAGCGGTCCTTGTCGCGCGGGTTGAAGAGGCCCAGGCTGCCCGCGAGGTACTGCAGCTCCGCGTTGATGCCCTGGTGCTCGCGCGTGGCGACGATCCTCGTGATGGTGATGCGGGTCGTGCGCATGCGGGGGCCTCGGACATAGAGATATTTAAGCGCTGCCCTGCCATCGCCACTGCATGACACATCCCCCTTCCCTTCGCCGCGCGCGGCGAGCTCCGCTTCCCGATGGCATGGCGAAAGCCGCCGCACGGCTGCGCGAGACCGGGAGCAAGGAGGAGTGCCTGCGCCGCGCGTACGATCTGCTCACTGCGAAGTACCACGGCGGCAAGCTCTCGACGTACGTGCGGCTCCCCGCCCTCCTCACGACGGACCTCGGGAAGCTATGGGCGAAGGAAGGGTTCCTGCACTGCACGAAGATGAACTCCCTCTTGCGCATCCTGCTCGTCGAGAGCGGCTGGTTCGAGGAGGAG
>JAJPEB010000037.1 GCA_023252315.1 Candidatus Woesearchaeota archaeon
GCCGATGAGGAGCGCGACGACGACGAACGCGACGACCGTGGTCGTGCTCGAGCGGGGCGCGCCTCCCGTGCCGTACACTTGCTTGATGCTCGTGCGCACCGTGCCCGCGGGATAGCCCTGCGCCGTGAGCTGCGCGAGCGTCTGGTCGGCGGTGTAGCCCTGCCGCAGGTATTGCTGGACATACTCGTGCACCGTCTCGTCGCGGCGCGCGGGCGCGAGCTGCGCGAACGCGGCGTCGATGTCGCGCGCGGCGTAGCCGCTGCCTGCGAGCGCGGCGCGGATCTGCTCCTCAGTATAGCCTGCCCGCTCCTGCGCGGCAATGTATTGGAGAATCTGCTGCGACCCTGCCACCGCTTCCTGCGTCCGTGGAGCAGTTTTTAAACTTTTGCCGTCGGCTGGAGCGCATAATTTTTTAAAGGCCTCGCCGCCCTCGCGTGATGCCGCCCCCGTAGCTCAGCGGTAGAGCGCGTCCTTGGTAAGGACGAGGTCCCGAGTTCAAGTCTCGGCGGGGGCTTCTCGCGCATCCGCCGCCGCTCCGCAAACGTTATAAGGGCAGTCCCGTTGCTTTCCGTCGAGGCCCAGGCGGGCGCGCTACGCGCTCGCGTCGGGGAAAAGAGGCGATGCGGCGATGATGCAATGCGTGGTGTGCAAGGGTGTCGTGCAGAAGGGCGCCCCCTACTACTTCAGCTCCGAGTTCCACGAGGCGATCCACGGCGACTGCTTCGAGAGCTTCAAGGAGCGCGACGGCAAGGAATCGAGGCCTTCGGTGCCGAGAGCATAGGGCCGCTTCGCGCAGGCGCGCCGGAAGGCATTTGAACCTCGCTCCTCTACGCGATCCGTGGATATTCCGCCTGTCCCTGCAGCTGCGAGAGTGCTCATCATCGAGGGCATCTCAGGGTCTGGGAAGAGCACGCTCTTCGAGAGGATTAAGCGCTCCGGTGAGCGGCGCGCCCTCCATGCGCTTCCCGAGGAGGCGCTGCTCCTCTCCTGGGAGCATAAGTGGATCCCCGATATCGAGAGAACGAGGCTCCGGCTCTTCGAGGGGATTGTAGCGCGCTGCCGTGCGGAGCTCGAGCGGGATGCCGAGGCGTTCTTCCTCCTCGAGAGATTTCATGTGAGCCATCGCACGGTCGCAGAGGGGCAAGACCCTGCGGCTGCTGCGAGATATGAGGCGCTTGTCGGTTCCTTGCGATCCCTTCCAGTGCATATCTTTTTCCTCGAGCTCAACCGTGAGGACATCCGCGCGCGTGCGGAGCATGCGGAGCGCGGTCCCGTGTGGCGCGCGCACCAGGAGCGCAAGCTCGCGCTGCGCGGTCTCGAGAGCATTGAGCAGATGTACGCCCAAGAGCAGGAATCGATGAGGGCGTTGCTCGTCTCGCAGGGCATCCCATACTCGACCATCATTTCTGCTGGGCAGCCTGAGCGATAGCCTCATCTTTCCAGGTGCAATGTCGATCGTGGCCCGCGTCCCCGACCGCAACATTGAAATAGGCTTGCGACCGCGTCTCTCCTGGGAAATGGATACCGGATAGTTCTGTGAAAATCCCTTACTGGTATGGAAATTTGTAAACTAAGGTACGATAATGCTAAAATTTATATATGGGTGATTCCAGAGGAAGGGAAGCTCGAATCTCGGCTCGCCGGGAAGGGCATCACAATCGGTACAGGTGAACGGGAATGGACAGCTACGAAGGACTTGTCGGACAGGCCAACATCAAGGTCATCGGTTGCGGCGGCGGCGGCGGCAACATGGTCAACTGGCTCTACAAGAAGAGCGTGCGAGGCGCCGAGATCATCGCGTGCAACACCGACAAGCAGCACCTCGACCTCATCGAGGCGGACCGCAAGATCCTCATCGGCAAGGACACGACGCGCGGGCTCGGCGCAGGAGGCTTCCCCGAGAAAGGCCGCGAGGCCGCGCAAGAGACCGCCCAGGAGCTGCGCGAGGCGCTCAAGCACGCGGACATGGTCTTCGTGTGCGCGGGCATGGGCGGCGGCACGGGCACGGGCTCGGCCCCGCTTGTCGCGCAGATGTGCAAGGAGGCAGGCGCGATCGTGATCGGCACGGTCACGATGCCCTTCAAGATCGAGCGCGCGAGGGTCGACCGCGCCGAGTTCGGCCTGCAGGCGCTGCGCCAGAACGCGGACACGGTCATCGTGATCGACAACAACCGCCTGGTCCAGATCGCGGGGAACCTGCCGGTCAACCAGGCGTTCGCGGTCGCGAACGAGCTCATCGCGACCATGATCAAGGGCATCGTGGAGATCATCAGCGTGCCGAGCCTCGTCAACCTCGACTTCGCGGACATCAAGGCCGTGATGACGGAAGGCGGCGTGGCCGCGATCGGCGTCGGCGCGTCCGACACGAACAACCGCGTGGAAGAGGCGGTCAAGGGCGCGCTCGCGAACCCGCTGCTCGACATCAGCTACGAGGGCGCGACAGGCGCCATCATCCACGTCTCGGGCGGAGCCGACATGACGCTCGACGAGGTCGCGCGCGTGGGCGACATCGTGACGGAAGCGATGGACCAGGACGCGAACGTCATCTGGGGCGCGCGCGTCTCGGACGAGATGAAAGGCAGGATCACGGTCATGACGATCGTGACCGGTGTCAAGAGCCCCTGGATCCTGGGCAAGCAGGCGACGCAGCAGCGCAAGGCGGAGCACCGCGAGCTCGCGGGGTCGCTCGGGATCGAGGTGCTGTACTGAAAGTCAACGGTGGTGACAGAGGGGCCGACAGTGACGACGAAGACACCCAAGGCGGACTGTTGTGGTGACAGAGTGGTGGTGACGACAGCGAACCGGCCCTTTTCCCTCTCCTCCAATGGAGCAGCCTCCCGACGTCTGTTCTGACGTAACCCCCCAACCCCCCAAATAACGCATACGTTGGGAGGCACCCACCCGCGCCCGAGGTGGTTGGTAACGAAATCGGGCTCCTTCTTTCCCTCCTTCCTTCTCAGGCAACCGAAACGGCGCCCGCGCCTTGGCGCGAGCGCAAGGCACCTTCGGCCACCCACCAAACCTTTTTAAAGCCTCTCCGAATCCATCTCTTCGATGGCGGCGAAGAAGGCGGCGAAGAAGGCTCCCGAGGAGACCCCTCCTGCCACCGCATCCAAGGCCGCCGAGCCCAAGCCCTCCAAGAAGGCGCCCGCCGCAGGCGAGCACGTCCAGCCGTCCGTGAACATCGGCCTTGTGGGCCACGTGGACCACGGCAAGACGACGCTCACCGAGCGCCTCTCGGGCAAGTGGACGGACACGCACTCGGAGGAGATCAAGCGCGGCATCACGATCCGCCTCGGCTACGCGGACGTCGACATCCGCCGCCGCAAGGACGGCACGCTCACGACCAAGGCGAAGGAGGAGGGCGAGGACACCGCGTTCGTGCGCAAGGTCTCGCTCGTCGACGCGCCCGGGCACGAGTCGCTCATGGCGACGATGCTCGCGGGAGCCACCATCATGGACGGGGCGCTCCTGCTCGTCGCGGCGAACGAGTTCTGTCCCCAGCCGCAGACGAAGGAGCACGTGGCCGCGCTCGAGATCTCTGGCATCGAGAACGTCATCGTCGTCCAGAACAAGATCGACCTCACGAACAAGGAGCGCGCGCTGCGCAACCACAAGCAGATCAAGGATTTCCTCAAGGGCACCAAGTTCGAGGACGCGCCCATCATCCCCATCTCCGCCGCGCGCGGGGTGAACGTGGAACTGCTCCTCGACGCCATCGAGAGGCACATCCCGACGCCCGTGCGCGACGACAAGGCGACGCCGACCATGCTCATCGCGCGCAGCTTCGACGTCAATAAGCCCGGCCAGCGCCCCGATCAGCTCAAGGGCGGCGTGCTCGGCGGCTCCCTCAAGCAGGGCAGGCTCAAGGTCGGCGACAGAATCGAGCTGCGCCCAGGCAGGATCTACGAGGAGGCGAACCAGATCAAGGCGACGCCAGTCTTCGCGACGGTGCGCTCCGCGATCACCGGCGGCGTGCCCGTGGAGTCCGTGGGCCCCGGCGGCTCGATTGGCCTCATGACCGACCTCGACCCCGCGGTCGTGAAGTCGGATAGCCTGACCGGGAACGTGGCGGGGCTGCCCGGCCACCTGCCGCCCGTGTGGATGACGCTCACGCTCGAGACGACGCTCATGGAGCGCGTGGTCGGCAGCGTCGAGGAGCTCAAGGTGAACCCGTTCGTGCCCAACGAGCTGCTCATGCTCAACGTGAACTCGTCCGCGACGGTGGGCGTCGTGCGCGACATCGCGAAGGACCGCATCACGTGCCAGCTGCGCAAGCCCGTGTGCGCAGCACCCGGAAGCCGCGTGTCGATCTCGCGGCGCGTGGGCACGAGGTTCAGGCTCATCGGGTACGGGCTCATCCAGGAGAAATAAGGAGTTCTCGTCGAGAGATCAGGGAGGAGTTCTTTTCCCTATCGCAAGTATCCCGTTTCTTTTCCACGCACGTTGATAAATCCGCATTCTTCCGGAGCGCGCATGGAGACGCCGAACAAGTGGACCATCAGCCCGTCCGGAGACCTGGTGGAAGACGAGTACGACGAGGACTAGCCCTCTTGCGGTTCTTGGAGCTGCGCGCAGAGAGCGCTCGCGGCGCGCTGTGCCGACGTCCCTAGCGCAGGCCGTGCTTGCGCTTCATGTGGTCGTAGACGATGCCCGAGATCTCCCTGATGACGTTGCTGCGCGCAGGCCCCCAGCTGCCGTAGTGCTTCGCGCGCGACGCCTTCGAGATCATGCCGACGATCGTGTACGCGTGGCGCCTGCCCCTCTTGTCCTGCGCATAGATGATGCCCGCGTCGCCGTTGAAGCGCGCGGTCGTGCCCGTCTTGTCGAACACGAGCGTCCCCGACGGGATGTTCGGCACCCCGACGTAGATGCGATCCCTGTTCGGGAGCCCCATGAGCCTGAGCATCTCCTCCGAGCGCGGCATCTCGCGGCGCCAGAGCCCGTAGAGGAACCTGCTGTAGTCGTGCGCGGACGCGACGTTGCCGTATGCCTTGCCCCCCGCGGGGATCTTCTCCACGATCCGGGTGTCTGGGAAGACCCTGCCGTAGCTCTCCGAGATGATCTCCTGCACGCGGCGCGGGCCCCCGATGCGGTCGATCGCCCAATTCGTGGCGTTGTTGTCGCTGTTGCGGATCATGCGCTCGAGCTTGCGGCGCGCCTGCGCATCGTACGCGAGATGGCCCCGTCGCGTCTCATGGAAGAATGCGGTCATCACCTGGAGCTTGATGAGGCTCGCGACGGGCATCTGCACGTCCTCATTGATCGACGCGTACTTCTCCCCCGTCTCGTGGTCGTACACGACCCACGCGGTCGTCTCGTCCTGCGCGATCCTGCCCTCGCGACGCAGCCCGTCGACATGGCGCTCGATGCGCGCCTCGAGCCCAGGCGCGCCCCCTCCCTTGCGAGCAGGAGCCTTCTTGGGCCTGTTCGTCTCGGGCTTGGGCGACGCGCGCGGAGGCGTAGGCGCGAGCGCCCCGCCCTGCGCGAGGTAGTCGGTCTCGCCGTACACCTGGTCATTGTCCCCGTACGCGATGACCGACGCCTTGACACCTTTCCCCCTGAGCGCATCGCCGTAGCGCTTCGCGAGGTTCCCTGCCTCGGTCCTGCGGCGCAGGCTGCGGTACACGAGCGCGTACTTGCCCGATTCCGCCTGCTCGATCGCGAGGTCGCTCCTCGCGCTCTCGTCGAGCGCGGCGTAGACCTTGCCGAACGATGCCTTGAGCGCTTCGAGGTTCGGGCCGACGCCGAAGCTCACGTTGTAGATCGGCTCGTAGCCGTTGTGCTTGATCGAGATGGCCTTGTCGAGGTCCGCCGCCTCGAGCATGCGCGACTGCGCCCAGGCGAGCGCGTCCGCGGTGAGCTTCATGCCGTCCCAGTGCTGGATGAGCCCGTAGTTCCTCTTGCCTGCGACGACCTCGAGCTTGCCGAGCGAGAGCGGCCCGAGCGCCTCCTCCACCTGCTGCTTGTAGTCGAGGACGTCGTCGATATTGGGAGCCCAGAAGTACGAGATGTCGTACTTCGCGTCGTCCGCCGCAGCCTCGCGTGGCGCCGACAGTTCGCTGAAGAGCGCTCCCACGATCGTCGCGAGGCAAAGTTCCCGCCGGTTGAGCGCCATAGGACCTTCTGTCGTCGAGAAAGTATTTAAGCTTTTCGCTTTTTATCCACTAGAAAGTAGTAACTTATATGAGAAAACTGGAGTCAGCCCAAGTCCGCATGCGCACGGCCGCAGAGGAAGCCGGAACGGGAGAGAGGAATGAAAGAAAAAGCAGGAGGCAGGAGCGCTACTTCTTCTCCATGTACCCGCACTTGCCGCACGTGTGGCGGTTCTTGTGGTTCGCCATGAAGATGCCAGGCCCGCACTTGGGGCAGAACCTGCTCTCGCGCTTGAGCTTGCCCCCCTCGACCTTGTAGAGCGCGATGCGGCTCCTCGCGGCGCCCGGGGCCTTCTTCGGCTTGCCGGCGCCCTTGCCCGCCTTGCCGCCGCCTGCTGTCTTCGCCGCCATCAGGAATCACCCTCGCTCGCGGCCCCGTCCTTGGGGGCCTCCTTGCCGTGTCGCTTGCGCATGTACTCGGGCTCGAAGCGCCCGAGCGACTCCTCGTCCGCGTACACGCTCGCCTCGACGACGCTCGAGGGGCTCCCGAACTCGGCGCCGATCTTGCGCACGACGAGAAGCTCCCTCTTCGCGCGCAGCTGCTTCGCGAGCGCGTCGACGATCTTGTCCCTGCTCGGCGTGGGCCCGTCGTGGAACACCCTCGCCGTGTAGTCCTTCCTCTTGAGGAGACGCATCTCCTTCTCGTTCTGTATCTTGAAGTCCATGATGATCACCGTACCTTGATCGCGTACTCGCCGTCGTCCTCGACGCCCATCTGCGACGCGATGAAGCTCTTCTTCGCGTCGACGAAGTTGATGCGCCCCTGGAAGCTCACGGCGAAGCTGTCCTTCTTGCAGTGCGGGCAGATCTCGCCCTCGACGAACATCTTGCAGGTCTTGCATACGCGCTTCTTCATGCTCTCACTCCTTGGCCTCCTTGCCTTTCTTCGCGGGCGCAGGGGCGTCCGCCGCCTCGATCCACTCCTCCTTGCCGAGGCCTTCGCCGCGCATGGTGAGTCCGAACTTCGGGTTGTTCGGGTCCTTGTAGCTGATCGCGACGATCCTCGCGACCACCTTGTCGTCGACCTTGAGCACCTTGCCCGTGTCGCGGCCGGTGAGCACCTTCTCCTTCGCGTACGAGACGTAGTCGTTCATCGTCTGCGAGATGTGCACCATGCCGTCGATGGGCCCCATCGTCACGAACGCGCCGAAGTCGGCGATGTCCTTGACCTTGCCGGGCAGGATCTCCTGCATCTCGGGCTCGAAGACCATGAGCGTGAACGTCGCCTCGTAGTAGGGCGCGCCGTCGCCGGGGATGAGGATGCCCTCGCCGACATCGGAGACGTCGATCACGTCCACCACGATGCCGAGCTCCTTGCTGATGTAGCCGGTGAACTTCTCGCGCACCTCGGCGGCGATCGCCTGCTTGAGCTCCTTGCCGAAATGCGACGGGCTCACCCGGATGTGGTCCTTGACACGCACCTTGTAAAACATCGTCGTTCACCTACGCAGCTACGCCGACACGGCGAGGTACTGCTTCTGCTTGAGGAAGATGACGCGCACCCCGCGCTCGAGAAGACGACGCTTGAGCTCGCCGTCGTTGGTGGCGACGAGCGCATCGTCTTCGGCAATCGCCACGATTGCGTCATCGACGTATCCCTGCGCGGAGCCGTCGATGATTTTTAAAGCTTTGCACTTCGCCCCTCCCGCAGCCGCGAACGCGCCCTTGCGCTGGTGCTCGACGAGGAGCTGCGCGAGCTTCGCCGCGCGCCGGTCCTCCGCGCTCCCCTCCTTCGCGATGCGCTCGAGCTCCTTGAGCGTGCCCTCGAGGATGACCGTCTCGTAGGGCTCGTCCATGAGGCGCTCGAGCTCCGTGAAGATATCGACCTTGAACTGCCCCGGCACGAGCAGCATGTTCGTATCGACGATGACGCGCTTCACGGCAGGGGCGCCACGCCCATGCGTTATAAAACATTCGTCTCGGGAATGTGTACGGGCAGGGATCGTCGCACAGGATCGCGAGGTGCAGTCCGTGGGCGCAGCCGATCGAGAGGCCACGCACGACGGCACGGGCAGGAAAGTACGGAAGAAAAGACTACATCCTCGGCGTCTCGCGCCACTGGAACTTCTTGCCGCTGGGCAGCTCGTGCAGCACATGCGTGCCCGTGTCGAGGCCCTGCTCCTTCGCCCACTGGTGCGCGGCGTCCTTCGTGAGGAACGACTTCGCGCCCTTCTTGGCGACGACACGCGTGAAGAAGTAGCGATGCTTGATCGTCGTGCTCCTGATCTTCTTCATGCGCTTCGCTTTCGTGTGGACTTTCGCCATGCGCGTGCGAGACTTGGGAGGAGTTTAAAAAAGTTGCTGTGCAGGCATTCCTTTCGCGCCGCCCGGATCGGGACAGCTCTTCTGCCTGCGAGGACGCAATCCTTTAAATCCCGCGGCGCCCGCGCGAGCGCATGCGAGCGACGCGCAGCCCACTGCATGCGAAGGCCCAGGTCTCCGTCCATTCCGCAGCCGAGCGCGCGGCCCTCGCCCGCATCACGCCAGGCCCGCTCCCTCCGATCGTGAAGGCGACGCTCGCGAAGGCGCAGGCCGCGCTCTCGCGCGCGCGCACGCAGGCGCAGGTGATGCTCGGCGGGAGCACCGCGAAGGGCACGCATCTCGCGCAGGACCACGATATCGACGTGTTCGTGCGCTTCCCCAAGGGGGAGAGGGGCAGCGCAGCCATCTCCGACATGCTCGAGAGAGCGCTCGCGAAAGAGTTCAGCGGCGTCGAGCGCGTGCACGGCAGCCGCGACTACTTCCACCTCACGAGGGGCTCCTACACGTTCGAGTTCGTCCCGGTGCTCGGCATCGCGTCGTGGGACGAGGCGGAGAACGTCACGGACATGAGCCCGCTCCACGTCGATTACGTGAAGCGGAAGATCGACGAGCGGCCGTGGCTCGCGCAGGAGATCAGGCTCACGAAGCAGTTCTGCAAGGCGGCGAAGGCGTACGGCGCGGAGTCGTACATCGGCGGGCTCTCGGGCTACGTCGTCGAGCTGCTCAACATCCACTACGGGGGGTTCCGCAGCCTGCTCGAGGCGGCGGCTGCGTGGGGCGAGCGCACGGTGATCGACCCCGAGCGGCTCCTCGCGGACCCCGAGCGCGAGCTCAACCCGAGCAAGACGTACGCGCCGCTCGTGCTCGTCGACCCGCTCCAGCGCGACCGCAACAGCGCGGCGGCGCTCGGCGAGGAGCGCTACGCCGCGCTGCGCGCGCAGGCGCGCGCGTACCTCGCGGCCCCCGCACGCGGGCAGGCGGCGTTCTTCAGGATCGTCGCGCTCACGCCCGCGCGCATGCGCAAGGCCCATCCCGGCGCGCGCGTCGTCGCGGTGCGCCTCGTGCCGCTCCCCGGCAAGCGCGACGTGTCCGGCGCGAAGTGCGCGAAGGTGTTCGAGCAGCTCTCGCGCGAGCTGCGCGGGCACGGCTTCCCGGTCGAGG
>JAJPEB010000151.1 GCA_023252315.1 Candidatus Woesearchaeota archaeon
GGTAGCCGTAGACGAGCATCGCGATCCCCGCGCTCGTGACGATGTGCAGGAACTTGTCCCATCCGACGCCGTGCGCGGAGAGGTCGTAGGCGCCGAGCACGCCCGCGGTGTTCATCACCATCCCTGCGCTCGAGAGCATGAGGCCCTCCCAGGAGAAGACGAGCCGCTTGCGCAGCACGAGGAGCGCGGCGGAGAGCGCGATGAAGATGAGCGCGTCTACGAAGTAGGTCTGGCGGCTCGTGAGCGCGAGGATGCCGAGCCCCGCGAGCAGGACGATGGTGACGAGGGAGATCGCCTGCAGGCGCCGGTCAGGGTCCATTGGCGGCCGTAAGCGCAGGTCCCATATAAATCATGCAGGATGCGGCGCCGCGCAGCCCATCCCACCGTGCACGGATACGGGGAGATCCTGTATTTTGCAATATATCGAGGATTTTCTGCATGACATCCCAGAGAAACGCATGAATGATGGAATATGCCCAGGAAGTTTTATAATCCTACGCGGCATACCCAATGGAAGGAGGTACCCACATGCGAACAGGACTTCTGGCATTCGGAGTGATTTTCCTCGTCTTCGGCGCGGTACTGTACTTCCTTCCCTCGCCGACTGCCGCGGCGACAACGACGAACGTCGGCACCGACGGCGCGAGCACGAAGACGTCGTACGCGTCCGTGAGCATGTCGTGGCAGCTCACGCTCGCGCTCGCGCTCGTGGGCGTGATACTCATCGTCCTGGGCGCAACGCTCCCCGAAGGGAGGGTCGCGCCGCACGTCGTGCGCACCGAGCGCACTGCGGAGCACACAGAGACCGGGAAGAACGGTAAACGCAAGACTATCGACGACCACCACGAGGTGGTCGAGGAGGCGGACTGATGGCTGATCTGATTTATCTGGCAGTGGTATTCCTCGTGATCGCGCTCATCGCCTACGTGCTAGGCGCTCGCGGGGTCGCGTGGTTCAGCGTGGACGTCGCGAAGATCTTCGTATGGATCTTCGTGATACTCTTCATCATCACGCTCGTCTGGAGGATACTCAGCGGCGCGTGATGGGCCAGGCATGCGCGAGCGCCCGGCGCCGCGCGGCCTCTCTTCTCTCTTTCTTTCCCTCTCTTCTTCTCTTCCCTTTCTCCGCACGGGGCATCTGATTGCACGTCAGGTTCTTAAGGGCTGAGCGCTTCGCGCCTCCATGACGATCGCCCTCGCAGTCGCCGCGTGCTGCTGGGTCCTCTTCGCGCTCTACTGGATCGTGCGCTCGCTCTCCCAGAAGCAGGTAGCGGAGAAGCCGCCGATCTCGAGCAGGATCGCCGATCTCGTGCTCTTCCCGCTCGCGTTCGTCGTGCTCGCGCGCCCGCAGTGGTTCCGCCTCTCCCTTCGGGTGCTTGGCGACTCGTGGCCCCTCGCGGCCACGAGCGTCGCGCTCAGCGCGCTCGGGCTCGCGATCTGCGTGTGGGCGAGGAACGCGCTCGCGGGCAACTGGAGCGGGAGCATCGACCTCAAGCGCGGCCATGAGCTCGTCGAGCACGGGCCGTACGCGATCGTGCGCCATCCCATCTACACGGGGTTCCTCTCGCTCTTCCTCGGCACCGCGCTCGCGCTCGGCACGCTCGGCGGCCTCGCAGGGTTCGCGATCCTCGCCATCGGCTCGCTGCTGCGCATCCGCAACGAGGAGGCGCTGCTGACGAGGCACTTCGGGCGCGCGTACGCGGCGTACAAGAGGCGCGTGCGCATGCTCATCCCCTACGTGCTCTGAGCAGCAGGCCCTGCCAGGGCCGCCAGCGGCCCGCATCGCGGCCGTCGAGCGCACCGTCGTCCGGCGCCGAGAGAAATGCATATATACCCTGGCGCGAACGCCCGCCGCATGGAAAAGAAGACGCTCACCATCATCTACTGGATCATCACCGCGCTGTTCGTGCTGTTCATGCTCTTCGGGGCGGTCTCCGAAGTGATGCAGGTGGCGTCGGCGCAGAAGGTGCTCGCCGACCTGGGCTACCCGACGTACCTCAACTATATCCTCGGCATCGCGAAGATCCTCGGCGCGATCGCGCTCATCCAGTGGGCGTGGCCTGCGCTGCGCGAGTGGGCGTACGCGGGCTTCACGATCGATATCATCGGCGCCGCGGCGTCGACGTACTTCGCGGGCCAGGGCATCGGCGCGGCGCTCTTCACGCTCGTCTTCCTCGTGCCGCTCCTCCTCTCGCACTGGCTGTGGAAGAGGACCGCAGCGCCTGCGAACGGCTGATCCTTTTTCCCTCTTCCTCCTTCATCTTCCCATCCCCGTCTATTTCTCTCTCTCGGTTTCTGCCCACCTCGCAGCGCGCTAGAACGGCCCGTTCTCGTTGGGCGACTCCACGGGGACCTGCTGGGCGATGTCCCACAGCTCGGCGATGCGCCCGTCCTCGAAGCGGAAGAGGTGCACGACCGCAAGCACGGGCCCCTGCGCGCCCATCTGGAGCCGCGAGTGCACGGCGACGAGATCCCCTTCCGCCACCGTATGCTTGACCTCGAAGGCCTTGCGCGGGTGAAGCCGCTCGTTCTCCTGCATGCCCTTCGCGAGCGAGGCCGCGTCGCCGGGGAAG
>JAJPEB010000038.1 GCA_023252315.1 Candidatus Woesearchaeota archaeon
ACCGACAACCCCGCGAAGGAGAGGCTCACGTACGTGCAGGTGTGGCAGCGCTTTGCGAGGATGTTCTCCGACAAGTCGTACAAGGTCATGCCGCGCTATCCCGTCGTCGCGAGATGGAACCCGACGATGGAGTTCACGATCGCGAGCGTCGCCGCGTTCCAGCCCCACGTCGTCAACGGCGAGGCCGAGGCGCCAGCGAAGCAGCTCGTGATTCCGCAGTTCTGCCTGCGCTTTGGCGACATCGACAACGTCGGCATCACGGGCAGCCACATGACGGGCTTCATCATGATCGGCCAGCTCATGTTCGTGCCGCCGGAAGAGTGGGACCAGGAGCGCGCGTTCTCCGACCTCTACGACTGGTTCACGCAGGGGCTCGGGCTCCCGCGGGAAGAGCTGACGCTGCACGAGGACGCGTGGGCGGGCGGCGGCAACTACGGGCCGTGCATGGAGTTCTTCTCGAGGGGCGTCGAGCTCGCGAACCAGGTCTACATGATCTACGAGCAGACGCCGCTCGGCGACAGGGAGCTCTCGCTCAAGGTGCTCGACATGGGCATGGGCATGGAGCGCAACGCGTGGTTCTCGCAGGGCGAGGGCACCGCGTACGACGCGACGTTCCCGCTCGTGATCGGGAACATCCTCTCGCGCACGGGCCTCGCGCCCAACAGGGAGCTGCAGCGCAAGTTCCTGCCGAAGGCCGCGTACCTCAACATCGACGAGGTCGACAATATCGACGCCGCATGGGAGCGCGTCGCGCAGGAGATCGGCGTGGATGTCGGGGACCTGCGCCTCGCGATCGAGCCGATGCAGGCGGTGTACAGCATCGCCGAGCATGCGCGCTCGCTGCTCTTCGCGCTCACCGACGGGGCGCTGCCGAGCAACGTCGGCGGCGGCTACAACCTGCGCACGATATTCCGCCGCGCGCAGGCGTTCATCGACAGGCACGGGTGGGACCTCGACATGGGCGAGGTCGCGCAGTGGCATGCCGAGGAGCTGCGCGCGCTCTTCCCCGAGCTCGAGCGCAGCCTCGCGCAGACGCGCACGATCCTCGCCGTCGAGAAGCGCAAGTACGCGGAGAGCCGCGAGCGCGCGGAGCGCTTCCTCGCGAACGAGATCGCGAAGTGGGATCTCGATCCCGCGATGGGCGCAGCGGAACCCGGCAAGGAGCAGGAGCGCATCACGCACAAGCTCATCGAGCTCTACGATTCGCAGGGCATCACGCCGCAGATGGTGAACGCGTTCCTCGCGAAGGGCAAGCGCGCGCAGATCAAGGTCGCCGACAACTTCTTCCAGCTCGTGTCCGAGCGCCACGAGCGCAAGGAGCAGAAAACCGCGACGCGCAAGGAGACGCACTTCGACGTGTCGGGCATCGAGAAGACGAGGCTGCGCTACTTCGAGAGCTACGACCTCGTCGAGTTCTCCGGCAGGGTCGCGAAGGCCATAGACGAGCGGCATGTCGTGCTCGACGAGACCGCGTTCTACCCGACGAGCGGCGGCCAGGAGCACGATACGGGCACGATGACGGGGCCGTCGGGCGTGGGCAACCGCGTCGTGGACGTGATCAAGCAGGGCGGGGTCGTGATCCACGCGCTCGAGGACGCGATCGATTTCGAGGCGGGCGACACGGTGGTCGGGAGGATCGACTGGGCGCGCAGGCAGCAGCTCGCGCAGCACCACACCGCGACGCACATCATCAACGGCGCCGCGCGCAAGGTGCTCGGCGAGCACGTCTGGCAGGCGGGAGCCGCGAAGACCGTCGAGAAGGGGCGCATCGACATCACGCACTACGACAACCTCACCGACGACGAGCTGCGCCGCATCGAGGACGAGGCGAACCGCGTCGTCGCGGCCCGCATCGCCTTGCGCCACGGCGTCATGCCCAAGCACGCGCACGGCTTCCGTCTCTACCAGGGCGGCGCGGTGCCGGGGCGCGAGATCCGCGTCGTCGACATCCCGGGCTTCGACGTCGAGGCATGCGGCGGCACGCACCTCAACAACACGTCCGAGGTCGGGACGATCAGGATACTGCGCTCGAGCAAGGTGCAAGACGGCGTCATCAGGATCGAGTACGTCGCGGGCGAGCGCGCGCGCATGTACATGGAGGAGCGCAGGTCGCAGGTCGCGCGGCTCTCGGAGCTGCTCGGCGTCGAGGAGCGCTTCATACCCGCGGCGGCGGACGCGCTCTTCGCGCGCTGGAAGAAGGCGCGCAAGGGGAAGGGGGGGAGCGGCGGCAAGGAGGACGGCCATGCCGCGGCGCCGGCGCTCGAGCCCTACGGCGGCGACATCATCGCGCGCACGGCCGAGATCCTGAGCACGCAGCCGCACAACCTCGTCGCGACGGTGGAGAGGTTCGTCGCGGATATCTCGCGCGCCGCATAAGCGGGGCGCCACGCTACGTGCTCTCGGCTCATCGAGTCGCCCTCGCCCCCGGCTACAGCGTCTTGCCCAGCAGCCTGATGACCGCGCCCGAGTCCCGCTTCGGGTTCTTGTGGTAGATGGCGATGACCTGGGAGAGGCACTCCTCCATCACCTCCATGCGCGCGTTGATGCGCAGCGTGGTCCAGAAGACGAGCACGACGAGCACCGCGGTCCCGAAGAGGGCGCTGCCGATCTGCACGAAATCGACGAGGAACGAGAGCAGCGGGAACGCCTGGAGCACGTTCACGGCGATGCTCGCGTAGAGGAAGACGTAGAGGAGCATGCGCACGTTCATCAGGGTCGAGGCCCGCTTGTAGTGGGTCTCGAAGGTCTGCTTGAAGTACGCGAGCTCCTTCTTCTCGCCCTCTGCCTTCGGCGAGGCGTGCGCGCACAGCGCGTCGTAGTGGGCGCGCATGAGCGTGGCCCTGTTGACGACGAAGAGCTTGCGTATGCCCTCCATGACCTTGGCGTAGTACGTCCCCATGGATGCGCAGCGGAGAGGAGGGAGTATAAATGGGTTTGCGGTGGCCCTGCGCCGGGGCTCCTGGCACGGCGCGATCTCTGGGGCCGTCGCGCGAAGATGCGTCGCTGCGGGGGCCCGTCAAGACCGCGATATCTTTATATAACACACTCCGGCCCTTGCGGCGCAATGGTGAGCGAGAAGCACCGGCGTCTGCGCAGGGAGCTCATGAGCCGCAGGCAAGGGCGCGAGGAGCGCAAGGAGCCTGAGGTCGCGCAGGCGCGCGAGCAGCCCAAGGCGCAGCGCAAGGGGCTCGACCGCCTCTACCACGACCACTACAAGGCGCTCTTCATCGTCACGATGGGGCTGCTCCTCTGCTCGCTCGCGGTCATCGCGTTCACGTACGCGCAGACGGGCGACGTCATCCATAAGGGAGTGTCGCTCTCGGGCGGCATCACGGTCACGGTGCCCACGGACGGCGCCCCGCTCGACGTGGCGCAGGTGCAGCAGCTCCTGCACGCGCGCTTCCCCGATGCAGATTTCGCCGTGCGCGAGGTGAGCGACCTCGGCACCCAGGTCGCGGTCGTCATCGAGGCGTCGCCGCCCTCGCAAGAGCCCGCGGCGCTCTCCGCGTTCGAGGAAGGGCTGCTCGACACGCTCGATCGGGTCTCGCCCGGCGTGCGCGGGCGCGCGAGCACCGAGGTCATCGGGTCCTCGCTCGGCGAGAGCTTCTTCCAGCAGACCGCGAAGGCGGTGCTCATCGCGTTCTCGCTCATGGGCCTCGTCGTCTTCATCTACTTCGGCGAGTCGAAGGCGCACAAGGCGCTCGTGGTCGTGATCACGATCGCCGAGTCGCTGCTCATCTGGTTCTCGCAGGGCTTCGTCACAGCCACGCTTGCGGTCCTGCTCGGCGCGGTCCTCGTGGTGATGTACGTGCGCTTCAGCATCCCGAGCGCGGCGGTGGTGCTCGCCGCCATATCCACCATCATCTTCACGATCGCGGTCGTGGACCTGCTCCATTTGCGCATCTCGACCGCAGGCATCGCGGCGTTCCTCATGCTCATCGGCTACTCCGTCGACACCGACATCCTGCTCTCGACGAGGGTGCTCAAGCGCTCCGAGGGCACGGTCTACGAGCGCATCGTCGGGTCCGTGAAGACGGGCATGACGATGGAGGCGTGCACGATCGCGGCCGCGGGCGTCGCGCTCATCTTCACGCAGTCCGAGGTCATCAGGGAGATCATGACCATCATCCTCATCGGCCTGATCGCGGACATCTTCTTCACCTGGATCCAGAACGCAGGCATCCTGCGCGTCTACCTCGAGAAGCACGGCAAGGGGGCGGACCAGTGAGCCACCTGCGCCCGCTGCTCAAGGACGTGCGCGTGTGGCTGCTCGTCATCTTCGTCCTCCTCTCGGTCATTGCGATCAACCCGAAGTTCACGCCGCAAGGCGTGGCGTTGCGCCAGGTGGTGAAGGAGAGCGCGGCGGAGCAGGCGGGCATCAAGAACCCCGATCCCCGCACGGCGCCCACGCAGCGCGAGCGCATCCTCGACATCAACGGGAAGGACGTGCGCACGATCGAGGACTACTACGCCATCGTCGAGAACTATCCCGCGAACACGAGCATGAGGGTCGTGACGACGCAGGGCACGTACACGCTCCTGACTCCGTCCCCGCCCGCTGCGAACGCGACGCAGAACGCGACCGCGCAGAGCGCGTCCTCGGGAGCGGACGACCTCGGGCTCGTCGTCTACGACGCGCCGCGCAGCAACATCAAGCTCGGCCTCGACCTCTCGGGCGGCACGAGGGTCATCCTCAAGCCCGAGCAGAAGGTGTCGAAGGACGACCTCGACCTCATCATCGAGAACATCAAGGAGCGCCTCAACGTCTACGGCCTCTCGGACATCGTCGTGCGCGACGCGCGCGACCTCTCGGGCGACGACTTCATCGTGGTCGAGATCGCGGGCGCGAACAAGGACGAGGTGCGCGAGCTGCTCGGCAACCAGGGCAAGTTCGAGGCGAAGATCGGCAACAGCACGGTCTTCCGCGGCGGCAACGACATCACGTACGTGTGCCGCACCGCAGAGTGCAGCGGCATCGACCGCAACGCCGGCTGCGGGCAGGCGGCGGACGGCTGGGCGTGCAGGTTCAGCTTCGAGATCCAGCTCTCTCCCGACGCAGCGGCGCGCCAGGGCGACCTCACGAGGGACCTCACGGTCATCTACAACGAGAGCACGCAGGGCTACCTCGAGCGCCCGCTCGACCTCTACCTCGACAACGGGCTCGTCGACAGCCTCCATATCTCCGCGGACCTCAAGGGCAAGACGGAGACGCACATCCTCATCAGCGGCTCGGGAACCGGCGTCACGCAACAGGCGGCTGCCGAGAACGCGATCGCGAACATGAAGACGCTGCAGACGGTGCTCATCACGGGCAGCCTCCCGGTCAAGCTCGATATCGTGAAGAGCGACGGCATCAGCCCCGCGCTCGGCGGCGGCTTCGTGCGCAACGCCGCGCTGCTCATGATCCTCTCCATCTTCGCGGTGACCGCGGTCATCGTCGCGCGCTACCGCAGGCTCATCGTCTCGATCCCCGTCATCGTGACCATGCTCGCGGAGGTCATTATCGTGCTCGGCTTCGCTGCGGCGGTCGGGTGGAACATGGACCTCGCCTCGATCGCGGCCATCATCATCGCGATCGGCTCGGGCGTGGACGACCAGATCGTCCTTATCGACGAGACGCTCGAGAGCGTGAAATCCCAGGCGAGGTCATGGAAGGAGAAGGTCTCCGCGGCGTTCTTCATCATCTTCGCGAGCTACTTCACGCTCGCAGCGGCGATGGTCCCGCTCTTCTTCGCGGGCGCGGGCCTGCTGCGCGGCTTCGCGATCACCACGGTAGTCGGCGTGACCGCGGGCGTGCTCATCACGCGCCCCGCGTTCGCGAGATTCATCGAGGCGCTGCTCAAGAGGGACGAGGAGTCGTAGCTTTTCCCGAGGGCCTGCTCCCGCTTGCCTTCTCCGCAGCTCGTTTATAAGAGAGGTAGGTTTAAAAAAAGCCCCTTGTTCGCGCTGCGCAGCGAGCCCGTGGTTTAGCGGTATAACGTTGCCTTCACACGGCAAAGGTCCCCAGTTCGAATCTGGGCGGGCTCATCTCTTCGGTCGTCGTGCATGAAATATCTCCTCCGAATCACTATCCTTAAGTCGTTACAGTAGAAAGGTTTATATACCTACGTCCCGTTCTCCACCCCATGTCAGAGCCCTTGGCGCTTCCGGCGGCACCTGCGGACGTAGTGAGCGCGCTTGGCGCTGGTGCGGCGCAGCAGGCTCCCGTCGGCGAAGCGCCTTCTCCTCGTGCGGCCTATCTCTCTCCCGAACAGACGCTCTACGAGCGCCTCGGCGTGAGGAGTGGCGCGAGCGCGCAGGAGATCAAGTCCGCGTACAGGGCCCGCGCAAGGGAATACCACCCCGACCTGAACCGCGGCGACGCGCTCTCTGAGGAGAGCTTCAAGCTCGCAGGAGAGGCGTATGCGGTGCTCGGCAGCGCGGAGAAGCGCGCGGCGTACGATCGCAGCCAGCAGCGCAGCAGGGAGGTTCCTGCGGAGCCCGCGCGCCAGTGGACGCGCCGCAGCGAGCCGAACAGGTACAAGACATCCTCGGGCAGCGCGTCGGGTAGCCGCAGCGCATACACGGTCGACGATTTCACGAATACGGGCTTCTCCGGCTTCTCCTCTGCGGCGTATGGCGCCCGCGCGAGCGGCTCGCGCAGGCGCGCACGCGCAGGCGGCGTCTCTGTCGACGACATGGTCGGCGATGCGTTCAGGAGCGCATTCGCGGGCATGGGCGCGCAGGACGCGGCTGCCTACGACCCGAGGGCGGTCATGGACGCGGTCAACGCCTACCGGGCAGCGCTCTCGCAGCAGGCCCGCGGCGTGCGCGTGCAGGCGGTCTACTCGAACGATATCACGCTCGCAGCAGACGCGACCGGCGCGCTGCTCGGACAGTACGTGCACCTGGGCAGGGTGCAGACGCCCCATGCGGCAAACGATGCGGCGTCGGCCGCTCCTGCGCGGGGCGCGCGCGACGGGGCGCAGGTGGCTGCCAAGCTCGCCGATGTCTACGGCCTCGCAGGCGTCATCGCATACCGCACGAGCGCGATCGACTTCCTCGGCGTCGCCGGGGCGCAGTCTCCCTCGTACCTTGGCGGCATGCAGGTAAGGGAGATCGGCATCCTGGGCGCGGACGGCACGTACCGCACGCTCGGCGCTGAGCTCGGCCACGTGAACGCGCGTGGCGAGTACAGGGCCATCGGCGCTCTTGCAGGACCCGCGTACGCGAGCGCGAATTCGCCTGCGCGTACCCCTGCGCCCGCGACCCGCGCGGCATAAGTCCCGGGTCCCGCTTCTCAGCCAATCTGCTATCCAGTTATAGCTGCGCCGCGTCGCCGCATGCATGCGTGAGAGCGATGCGTATTACTCCGCGATAGCGCAGGGCTACGATGCCCTCTATGGCGAGGAGCAGGACCGCAAGCTCGCGCAGTTCCTCGCCCGGGTGGAGCTCCCCCGCGACGCGACGCTGCTCGACGTCGGCTGCGGGACGGGCCGCAGCGCCGCGATGCTCCCCGACGTGCGCTGGCATGGCGTCGAGCCCGCGCAGGGGCTCATCGCGCACGCGCCGCCAGGGGTGCGCGGGCGTATCCTCCAGGGCGCCGCGGAGCGGCTCCCGTTCCCGGACGCGAGCTTCGATGTCGTGCTCTCGCTCACCGCGCTGCAGAACTTCGACGACCCCGCGCAGGGGCTGCGCGAGATGCGGCGCGTGTGCAAGCGCGGCGGCGCGCTGCTCGTCTCGTTCCTCGCGCGATCGCCGAACGCTCAACTGCTGGATGCTGCCGTGAGGCGCGAGCTCGCGGTGCTCGACGCGTGGGAAGACGAGAAGGATGCGATGTACGTGTGCGGCGAGCAATAGCTTCGGCGCTGGCGCGGGAAAGCGCGAGGGATGGTGAAAAAGCCTTAAAAAGGAGGGCTGCGGGAGAGCGCGCATGGTCTCCACGATGGACGAGGTGATGCGCGAGCCGCACTTCCGCGTCGTGATCTTCGGCTCCGCGCGTATCCGGGAAGGGACGCATCAGTACAAGCAGATCTACGCGCTCGCGAAGCGTGTCGGCGAGCTCGGGTTGGACCTCGTGACCGGCGGAGGGCCCGGGCTCATGGACGCTGCGATGAGCGGCCATTTCGACGGCAAGAAAGGGGCGGATGTGCACGGCATCGGGCTGCAGATCCGCCTTCCCAAGGAGCAGCGCGACAGCAAGCACCTCGACATCAAGGAGGAGTTCTCGCGCTTCGCGCCGCGCCTCGACACGTTCGTCGCGCTCGCGGATGTCGTGATCGTGGCGCCTGGCGGCGTCGGCACGATGCTCGAGCTCGCCTACGTCTGGCAGCTCATGCAGGTCCACCAGATGCGCAAGATCCCGATCATCCTTCTCGGCGACATGTGGCCCGACTTCGTGAGGTGGGTGCGGGAGTGGCCCCTCAAGCACAAGCTGCTCGACCGCGGCGACGTCGACATGCTCTACCTCGCGAAGGACTCGGGCGACGCGATGCGCCTCATCACGCTCGCGCATGAGCAGTTCGCCAAGAGGGGCAGGGTCTCTCCCGACATCCCTGCCGACCGTCCCCTATAGGCGCTTGAGCGCCGCGCGCAGCCCGCGCACCGTCCCGAAAGGCCGTATCTCGTCCGCTATCGCGTAGATCTCGCAGCGCTCGAGCTCCGCGCGCGTGAGCAGCGGCGTGTTGGGCGACGAGCTGAGGACGTCGGCGCCGTGCGTGATCGTCGTGAGGCTCGGGAGGACGATGAGGCGCCTGCGCAGCGCCCGCCCCACGAGGAAGCACTTGCAGCGCTCGCTGCGCACCCCGTCCGAGAGCGCGACGGCTGGATGCATGTGGCCGATCACGATCGTGCGCGCGCCCTCGAGCGCATCCGCGGGCGGCAGCGCATGCCCGTGCGCGCAGCACACTCCTCCTGCCTGCCACGTGTCCACAAGCGGGATGCCGAGCTCGTCCGTGAGCGGCCTCGTCAGGGTATCGTGGTTGCCGCGCACCGCGACGATCTCGACACGCAGCTGCAGCGCACGCAGCAGCGCGAGCAGGTCGTGGCGCTCCTGCGACGAGATCCTGCCGAACTCGTGCTTGAGATCGCCGTCGATGACGAGGCGCGTCGCGCGCGTCTGCGAGATGAGGCGCTCGAGCTGCGCGCGCATGCGCTCCGCCTGCTCGTACGGGATGTTGTGGCCGAGCGCGCGCAGCTGCTCCTCCTCCCCGAGCTGGAGGTCGGAGACCACGAGCGTGCGCTCAAGCGGCAGGAAGAGGGCGCTCTCGCAGAGGACGAGCTCGTCGGAGAGCGGATACAGGCGCATGCGCGCAGGAGCCTCGCGCGCTAGAAAAATGTTGGGAAAAAGCGAGGAGTGGGCGCCTGGGCGCCAAAGGAGGAGGGACTACGCCGACTTGCGCGCGCGCTTCTGGGGCGCCGCGATCTCGGCCTCGACCTGCGAGATGCGCTCGGAGAGGAACTCCTTCGTCCTCGTGTTGTCCTGCTCCTGCAGGATCGAGCCGCACTCCGTGCACTTGAAGTTCTGCTCGATCGCGTCGTCGAATCCGA
>JAJPEB010000039.1 GCA_023252315.1 Candidatus Woesearchaeota archaeon
TGCTGAGCCTGCGCACGCGCGACGCCGCGACCGCGGTCGTCTCGCAGCGGCTCTTCGCCGTCGCCGACACGCCCGAGAAGGTACTCGCGCTCGGCGAGGCGCGTCTCGCCGAGCTCATCCGCGGCGTCGGGTTCAGGGGGACGAAGGCGCGCGCGATCACGGAGACGTGCAGGCTGCTCATCGGGCGTTACGGCGGGAAGGTCCCCGACACCATAGATGAGCTCGTCACGCTGCCGGGCGTGGGCCGCAAGACCGCGAACCTCGTGCTCGTCGAGGGCTATCGCAAGCCAGCCATCTGCGTCGACACGCACGTGCACCGCATCGACAACATCTGGGGCTACGTGCGCACGAAGACGCCCGAGCAGACCGAATTCGCGCTGCGCGAGCGGCTGCCGCGCAAGCACTGGATGAAGTACAACATGCTGCTCGTGGCGTTCGGCCAGCAGACGTGCGTGCCCGTGAGCCCCAAGTGCTCGCAGTGCCCGGTGCTCCCGCTCTGCCCACGGATCGGCGTGACGCGCTCGAGATGATGCGATGCGGAGCGTGATCGCTCCGCCGTCCTCTCCTGCTGCCCTCTTTCCTTATGCTCGAGCACTTCTCGGGAATGCGTGGCGAACCGGCGCAGCGCAAGCCTGGCTCCGGCTACGCTCTTGGCGTCTGCCTGGCGCTCATCTCGTCCTCGAGCATGAGCCTGAACGACTCGCGGCTCATCCGCTTCTCGGGCGCCCACGCGTCCGTGCGCGATTGCAGGCGCTGCAGCTGCGGCCTCTTCGCGACGGCGCCCAGCTGCGCGAGCACGGCGCGCACGCGCTGCATGGAGGCACGCGTCTCGTCCTCGAGCGACGCGAGATCGCGGTGCATCGCGCGGAACTCCTCGTCGAGGTCAGTGCGCATGCGCGAGGCGCCCCTCTTTGTGCGCAGCGCGCGCTCGCGCGAGAGGACCACGGAGGAGAAGAGCGCGTCCGAGCGCGCGCGCAGGCGCTGCAGGTACGCGGGGTCGATGTCGTTTCCCGGCGCGGGCTCCATCGCCGCTGCCCGCGGGACCGCGCTATAAAATACGTCGTTTCCTCCCGTGAATGGTAACGAAAACTATATAACGATTTCGAGGAGCCTTCGGCCATGCGCACGTCGTGCGCAGAGGGAAAGGGGGGGAGAGAATGTCAGACCTGGACTTGGTGCCGCCACCGATGCCTGGCGAGCGGCAGCAGCAACGCAGCGGAGGGTTCCTCAAGAGGTTCTTCTTCAAGGAGGAGGCTCCGCAGCAGCCGGCGCCCGCGATGCGCTCGCCGACCCCTCCCGCGCGCAGCGACGATGTCGATTTCGACGAGATCAAGCGCAAGCTCGGCCTCGACGACGCATCACCGTCCACGCAACGCTCCCCGCTCGACGACGCGGACGCGCTCTTCACGCCGCCGAGGATGGCGGCCGACGACGAGCGCGACCCGCCGCTCCCGACGAGCGACGAGGCGATGCGCGCGGGCGCGCTGCTCGACTCGCTCCCCGCGGACATCGCTCCCCTTTCGCCCGCGATGCCCGAGCCTCCCGCCCCGCAGCCGCAGCAGAAGGCGGCTCCCGAAAAGCCCGCTCCCGTGAAGAAGGAGAAGGAGCCAGTCCTCACCGCGAAGCAGCGCAGGGCAGCGGCGTCGGCGCAGAAGGCCGCGCAGGACATCGCTCCCGCACGCGCTCCCTCGCAGCAGAGCGATTGGGCGTCGGACGCGGCGGCGCCGTCCGCGGGCATGCCCTCGTCGACATGGTCGGGCGATGTGGCCCCGATGCCGAGGATGCCCGCGCAGCCCGCGAGCGCCATGAACGCGTGGGCGCAGGACGTGCCCGCGTCGCCGCTGCCCGCGACGCCTGCGTTCGCAGGAGACATCGCAGGGGGCGAGCACCACGATGCGGTCGAGCGCCAGCTCGAGCCCATCGAGAAGGCGCAGCAGGCCATCGCGAAGGAAATCGAGGCCGCGACCCCGCCGCCGCTGCCCGAGCTCTCGGACTGGCACATGCAGGAGAAGGAGGTGCCGCCGGACAAGTACTTCATCCTCCGCAACGGGCACCGCGTGCGCTCGCTGCGAGAGTTGCTCGCGGCCATGGAATTCATCGACGACGCGACGTTCTCGCACCACGTGAACCAGTACCGCAACGACTTCGCGAACTGGGTCCACGGGGTCATCGGCGACCCCGCGCTCGCGGAGCGCGTGCGACGAGCCGACGACAAGGAGGAGGTCGCGGCGATCCTGCGCAAGGAGCGCACGCAGGCCGAGCAGTCGCTCGCTTCGGACATGCGCAAGCAGGAGCAGGGCGTGAAGAAGCTCTCAGACCTCTCGGGCAAGCTCGACGACCTCAAGCGCAGGCTCGACCAGAAGACGAAGGAGCTCGCGGACGAGAAGGCGAAGGGCGCGCAGCGCCTCAAGGCAGCGCTCGATCAGGAGCTCAAGCGGCGTCTCGACATCGAGCGCGGCAAGCTCGACGCGCAGCGCGGCAAGCTCGCGGAGCAGCAGGCGCAAGCGCAGCTGCTCACGTCGCAGGCCCAGGACCGCGCGAAGGCGGCGCAGGAGCGCGAGCAGGCGATCGCCAAGCGCGAGGAGGACCTCGCGAAGCGCGCGGCGCAGCTCGCGCAGGAGCGGCAGGAGGCCGCGCCCGTGCTCAAGGACGCGCAGAAGGTGCGCGCGGACCTCGAGAGCATCAGGAAGTACCAGTCGCAGGTGCAAGAGAGCCTCAAGGACATCGCGAAGCGCGAGGCGGCGATCGCGCGCCAGGACGAGACGCTGCGCCAGCGCGAGCGCAAGGCGACGCAGGACCTCACGCGCATCGCGGAGGAGACCGCGAGGCTCGACGCGCTCAAGGCGGAGCACGCGGCGCGCGAGGAGAAGGTCGCAGCCCTCGAGCGGCAGGCGCGCGCGACGGCCGCGGAGTCCGCGAAGCGCAAGGCGGAGGCGGTGGCGCAGGAGAAGAAGTCGGCGGAGGCGCTCAAGGCGCAGACGAGGCAGCTCGAGGAGCTGCGCAAGCGCGTGGACGACGCCCTCAAGAAGGTCATCAAGAACAAGGAGAAGGCGATGTACGCGAAGCAGCTGCGCGAGCACCTCGAGCAGGCGATCAGGCTCACGAAGGAGGACGTCGCGGCCGAGCGCAAGCAGCTCGAGCAGGCGGGCTTTGGGAGCTATATGCAGGCGAAGGAGGACGCGACGCCGATCGGCCAGCCTGCGTCGCGCGTGGAGGACGACGTGCTGCGCGTGCGCGACCTCGACGCCTACAGGAAGGTCGAGCAGGCGCGCGCCGCGCTCGAGCGCAAGGACGTCGCGTCGGCGAGGAGGCTCTACAACGAGCTGCGCGAGGACTTCGCCAAGCAGAAGCTCGAGGCGCCCGAGAAGAACGCGCTCTACATGTCGATCAGGGAGCTCTACGACGACATCCATCTCGCGATGCTGGAGCAGTAGAGATCCTGTTCTTTCTCTCTCTTTTTCTATCCCTTCAAGCGATGGTATATTGGTGCCCTCCGCTCCGAGCGAGGCGAGGCGCAGGTGCGAATCGTGACGGTTCTCTCATGCACGAAAACTATATAAGCCGTCCTCAGAGAATTTTCGGTGTGGCGAAGGAAGACGAGAAGAACGCGGCGAAGAGCACAGCTATCACCTCCCAGGAGCTCGCGTGGGCAGAGCGGCACTGGCGCGCGTCGAACTACATCGCGGCGGCGGCGGTCTACCTCAAGGCGAACTTCTTCCTCGAGCGCCCGCTCAAGAGCGCCGACATCAAGGAGTCGCTGCTGGGCCACTGGGGCACGTGCCCGGGCATCAACTTCGTCTACACGCACCTCGACCTCCTCGTGAGCAGGCACAAGCAGAGCACGCTGCTCCTGACAGGCCCCGGCCATGGCTTCGCGGCGATCCTCGCGAACCAGTTCCTCGAGGGCACGCTCGCGGAATACTACGCCGAGTACGCGCGCGACCGCGCGGGCATGGGCAACCTCATCAAGGCGTTCTGCTGGCCGATGGGCTTCCCGAGCCACCTCAACCCCATGATCCCCGGCTGCATCCACGAGGGCGGCGAGCTCGGCTACGCGCTCGCGACGGCGTTCGGCGCGGCGTTCGACAACCCCGACCTGCTCGTGGTCGCGATCATCGGCGACGGGGAGGCGGAGACGGGCCCCACCGCGACCGCGTGGCACAGCATCAAGTTCCTCGACCCGAAGTCGAGCGGCGCGGTCCTCCCGATCCTGCACCTCAACCGCTACAAGATCAGCAGCCCCACGATCTTCGGCACGATGACCGACGGCGAGCTCACGGCGCTCTTCACGGGCTACGGCTACGAGCCGCGCGTCGTCGGCCCCGACCACAAGGAGATGGCGCATGCGATGGAGTGGGCGTACGCGCGCATCAGGGATATCCAGGACGCCGCGCGCAAGGGGAAGCCGGCCGCGCGCCCGAAGTGGCCCATGCTCATCGCCGAGACGCCCAAGGGGTGGACAGGCATCAAGAGCGTCGACGGCAAGCGCGTGGAGGGGAGCTACCGCAGCCACCAGGTGCCGGCGGCAGACGTGAAGACGAACCCGGAGTCGCTCGCGGCGCTCGAGCGCTGGCTCAAGAGCTACCACCCGCACGAGCTCTTCCCGCAGGGCGAGGTCGCGCCCGACGTGCTCACGTACGTCCCGAAGGGGGACCTGCGCATCGGGAACAACCCGCACGGCATCGGCGGCAAGCTGCGCGCGCCGCTGCGCATGCCCGACATCGCGGCGCTCGAGACCCCGATCGACGGTCGCGGCAAGAAGACCGCGAGCAGCATGGAGGCGGCGGGCGCGCTCCTTCGCGACGTGTGCAAGGGCAACCCCGACACCTTCAGGATCATGAGCCCCGACGAGCTCGCGAGCAACAAGCTCGACGCGGTGCTGCAGGCGACAGGGCGCGCGTACGCATGGCCCCACGACAAGGACGACGATACGCTGCACCCCGACGGGCGCGTCATGGAGATGCTCTCCGAGCACACGCTGCAGGCGTGGATGCAGGGCTACGTGCTCACGGGCAGGCATGCGCTCTTCCCGAGCTACGAGGCGTTCGTGCCGATCGTGGACAGCATGGTGAGCCAGTACCTCAAGTTCATCGAGCTCAGCTCCGAGTGCTCGTGGCGCCCGCCCGTCTCGGGCCTCAACTACATCCTCACGAGCGTGTGCTGGAGGCAGGACCACAACGGCTTCTCGCACCAGAACCCCGGATTCATCAACATGCTCCTCAACAAGGCGAAGGAGGAGCAGCTCGTGCGCATCTATCTCCCCGCCGACGCGAACCTCACGCTCGCGGTCCTCGACCACGCGCTGCGCAGCACGAACCGCGTGAACGCGATCATCGCCGACAAGCGCCCGATCAAGCAGTGGCTCTCGCTCAAGGAAGCGGTCGAGCAGTGCAAGGCAGGCGCCTCGGTCTGGCAGTTCGCGAGCCAGGAGAACCCCGACGTCGTGCTCGCGGCGGCGGGCGATTACCAGACGCAGGAGTCGCTCGCGGCGATCCAGCTGCTGCGCGACCTCGTCCCCGACCTCAAGGCGAGATTCGTGAACGTGAGCGAGCTCAACGTGCTCGGCGTCAGGCACTTCTTCCCCAACGGGCTCGACGACCTCGCGTTCAACGCCCTCTTTCCGGAGGAGCGCAACGTCGTCTTCTCGTTCCACGGCTATCCCGGCGCGATCAAGCAGCTCCTCTTCGACAGGAAGAGGAACGAGCGCTTCCACATCTACGGCTACATCGAGAAGGGCACGACGACGACGCCCTTCGACATGCTCGTGCGCAACAACGTGAGCCGCTACCACCTCGCGAAGCGCGCGATCCTGCACGCGGCCGCGGTCAACCCGAAGGTGGCCGCGAACGCGCACCTCTTCACGACGATGCTCGAGAGCATGACGCTCGAGCACCGCGCGTACATCCTCGAGCACGGCGCCGACCCGCCGGAGATCACGGGCTGGAAATGGAAGCTGCGGTGAGCGCGCGGACTGCGAGGGCGCAGCGATGATGTCGCTCGTCCTCAACGCCGGCAGCTCGAGCGTGAAGTTCTCCCTCTACGACGGCGATCGCGCGGTGATCGAGGGCGCGATCGAGCGCATCGGCACGCGCAAGGCGACGCTCGCGTACTCGGACATGCGCGAGGCGAGCGCCGCAGGCGAGCGTCGCAGCCGCGCCGTCACGGCGACGACGTACGCGCAGGCGGGCGCGATCGTCGAGGGGCTCATCGGCGACGCGCGCCCTGCGCTCGTCGCGCACAGGGTCGTGCACGGCGCCTCGCGCACGCACGCCCAGCGCATCACGCCCGCGCTCGTGGCGCAGCTCAAGCGGCTCGTCCCCCTCGCCCCGCTGCACCTGCCGCACAACATCGCGCTCATCGAGGCCGCGCGCCGCCGCTGGGACGCGGCGCACGTCGCGTGCTTCGACACGGCGTTCCACGCCGCCATGCCCGACGTCGCGCGCACGTACGCGATCCCGCAGCGGCTCGCGAGGAAGCACGGCATCGTGCGCTACGGCTTCCACGGCATCGCGCACGAGGCGCTCGCGAGGGAGGCCGCGGCGCGCATGGCCAGGCCCCTCTCGTCGCTGCGCATGATCACGTGCCAGCTCGGCTCGGGCGCGAGCCTGTGCGCGGTCAGGGGCGGCAGGAGCGTCGACACGACGATGGGCTACACGCCGCTCGAGGGGCTCGTCATGGGCACGCGCTCGGGCAGCATCGACCCCGCGATCCCGCTGCTGCTCGCGCAGCACGAGAGGATGGCGCCGCGCGAGGCCATGCGCATCCTCGAGCAGGAGAGCGGGCTGCTCGCGCTCGGGGGCAGCAGCGACGTGCGCGACCTGCTCGCAAGGGGGCGCAAGGGCGACAGGAAGGCGGCGCTCGCGCTCGACGTGTTCGCGTCGCATGTGCGCAAGGGCATCGGCGCGTACGTCGCTACGCTCGGCCGCGTGGACGCGATCGTGCTCGGGGGCGGCGTCTCGCGCTCGCCCGAGATGCGCGCCCGCATGCTCTCAGGGCTCGAGGGGCTCGGGATCGCGCTCGATCGCAAGAGGATATCCGCGGGGATGCCTGCGAGGATCAGCAAGGGGAAGGTCGAGGTCTGGGCCATCGACGCCGACGAGCAGGCGCACATGCTGCGCTGCGCGAGGGCGGCGCTGCGAAAGGGATGATCGTACGTTCCGCTTCTTTACGAGCTGTCTACTTCCACTGCCCGATCTCGTCGTTGAGCCTTCGCAGCGCCCGCACCGCGGCGGCCCCGTAGTCGCCTGTGCCTTCCTTCTCGTACGCGTACATGATGCCCGACGACGAGTTGATCCTGCACAGCGAGAGGTCGTAGCCCGCGTCCCTGAGCGCGCGCACGGTCTTCTCCGCGCTGGCGCCCTGCGCGCCGACGCCCGGGATGAGCAGCGGGATCTCCTTGCCCGATGACGCGAAGAGACGCGCGATGCGCGAGAGCTCGTCGGGATACGTCGCGCCGACGACCGCGCCCGTGCCGGGCTGCGCCCAGGAGGAGACAAGCTCGCTCGCGACGCGCAGCCACAGCGGATCGCCGTCGACGACCAGATCCTGGATGTCACGCGCGCCCGGGTTCGACGTGCGCACGAGCACGTAGCAGCCCTTGCCCGAGGTGCTGCGCGCGACGAACGGCGCGATCGAGTCGCGGCCCATGTACGGCGCCACCGTGACCGCGTCCGCACGCAACGCGTCGTACGCCGCGCTCGCGTACGCCTCGCTCGTCTTGCCGATGTCGGCGCGCTTCGCGTCGAGGATGAAGGGCACCTCGAGCTCCCTCGCGCGCACGATGACCTTCTCGAGCGCGCGCATCCCTGAGACGCCATGGCGCTCGTAGAACGCGCTGTTGAGCTTGATCGCGCCCGGCACGCAGCGCTCGCGCGCGAAGGCGTCGAGGATCCCGATGCAGAACGCCGCGATCGCGTGCTCGGGGTCGCCCTGGATAGGAAGCCTCTCGGGATCGAGCCCCACGCACGCGATGCTGCCCGTGCGCTGCGCGGACTCCTTGAGGAAGGCGGTGAACGATTGCTGGTGCATCGGCGCTGGGCGAGGGGGAGAGGTTTAAAAGCGTGGCGCTCGCGGGGGACCGGAAACGCTTATATCCCACCGCGGAGGCGGGAGCGCGTGCTCTACAAGGACGTCGTGCGGCCGCTGCTCTTCCTCGGAGATCCCGAGCGCGCCCACGAGCGCGCGGCGCACGCGCTCTCGGGCTACGCGAGGAGCTCGCTCCTGCGCGCGGCGATGGCGGGCTGCTGGCGCTACGAGCACCCGGCGCTGCGCACCACGGTCGCGGGCATCTCGTTCCCCAACCCCGTCGGGCTCGCGGCGGGCTTCGACAAGGACGCGGCGCTCGTGCAGGGCGTGCCGTGCCTGGGCTTCGGCTTCCTCGAGGTGGGCGCGGTCACCGCGCTCGCGCAGCCGGGCAACCCCAGGCCACGGCTCTTCCGGCTCGTCAAGGATGAGGCGATCATCAACCGCATGGGATCGAACAACCTCGGCGCGGACGAGATCGCGCGCAGGCTCGCGGCGTCGCGCAGGGGGATCCCCGTCGGCGCGAACATCGGCAAGTCGAAGGCGGTGCCGATCGGCAAGGCGAGCGCGGATTACCTCGCGAGCTTCTCGCGTCTCGCGCCCGTCGTGGACTACGTCACGGTGAACGTCTCGTCGCCGAACACGCCCGGGCTGCGGTCGCTGCAGGGACGCGCGCAGCTGCGCGCGCTGCTCGGCGCGCTGCAGAAGGCGAACGCGCGCAAGGTGCCCATCTTCGTGAAGATCGCGCCGGACCTCACGCGCGCGCAGGTCGAGGACGTGATCGCGGTCGCGCTCGCGGCGCGCATCGCAGGCATCGTCGCGACGAACACGACGCTCGCGCGCGACGGGCTCGTGTCGGGCGTGCGCGAGGAGGGCGGGCTCTCCGGCAGGCCGCTCACCCAGCGCTCGCGCGAGCACGTGCGCCACATCCGCAAGAGGACGAAGGGCAGGCTCCCGATCATCGGCGTCGGCGGCGTCTTCACGGCGGACGACGCGTACGAGATGATCCGCGCGGGGGCCTCGCTCGTGCAGCTCTACACGGGGCTCATCTACGAGGGGCCGGGGATCGCGAGCCGCATCAACGAGGGGCTCGTGCGCAGGCTGCAGGCGGACGGCTATGCCACTGTCGCGGACGCGGTCGGCACGAAGGCCTGAGAGGGGACGCTGCCAGAATCACGCGCTCGCGCTACGCCGCGCGGCCCAGGCGCGTGCCATGCGTCGCCATGTCGACGATCCACGATGCGTTGCCATCCCTCACGAGCGCCTGGGTGTCGGTGAGCGGGACGATGCGCCGCGCCTTCCCGTACTTGGCGACGATGCGCCGGTACGTCCCCGCGTACCTCCGGTCGCCCGCGTGCGGCAGGATGACCGCCCGCAGGAGCCGCAGGCCGCGATGGGCCGCGAGCCTCGCAGAGCCCCCGCCGCTGCGCGGCCGCTCGGGCTCGATGAGGTCGCCCGCGAGCACGGAGCC
>JAJPEB010000040.1 GCA_023252315.1 Candidatus Woesearchaeota archaeon
CCTCGCGACGCAGCCGAGCGCGAGCTGGTTCGCGGCGGTCGTCTGCGCGCCGTAGCCGATCGCGACGCTGTGCGCGAACGAGGAATTCGCCCTGGCGCCGATCGCGATCGCCCCCTCCTGGTCCGCGGTGGAGAGGTCGCCGATGGCGATGCTCACGTTGCGCCGGGCGAGCGCCCCGCTGCCGAGCGCGATCGCGCTGATGTCCGCGGTGCTCCCGCTGCCCACCGCGGTCGCGTACTGCGCGCCTGCGGTCGATCCCCAGCCGAGCGCCGTCGCCGCCGTCGCGTTCGCGACCGCGAACTCGCCGAGCGCCGTCGCGGAGTCCGCGGTCGCCTGCGAGGACCCGCCGATCGCGATCGCGCCTGCGTTCGTCGCGCTCGCGCCGCTGCCGATGAAGAACGGCCCCGCGATGCTCACGTTGCCGGCGACGACGAGGGTGCTGCCCGACTGGCTCAGGATGCCTCTCGTGAGCTGGGACGCGCCCGACCAGAGCGCGAACGTGTTCGCGCTGCCGGTCCCCGTGACGTTCGCGGAGGAGGAGGTCGCGCACAGCCCGTTGCCGAGGGTGCATACCCTGCTGTTCGCCTCGAGGAGCTGACCCGTGAAGTTGCCCTGCGACGCGGTGACGTTGCCTGTCGCGACGAGGTTGCCCGTGAGGTTCGCGCCTGCCGGGAAGATGCGCACCACCTCGGCTCCTCCCGCGATGAGCGACTGCATGTCGTCGCCGGCCCATCCGAGGCCCGTGTTGCTGTCCTGGTACGCGGGGCCGAGCGTCGGGACCGTGCTCGTGGACGAGCCGGGGCGCAGGAACCACCCTGTCGTGCTCGTGCCGCGCACGTCGCCGAAGAGCGAGATGAGCGTGCCTCCGTAGCCGAGCTCCAGCAGGTTCGCTCCGTTCGAGGAGAACAGCACGTCGCCCGGCGAGGCCTGCCAGAATCCCGAATCGGGGTCTCCCCACGTCAGGGATGGAGCCCCTGCACTCCCACCGGGGAGCGAGAGCTGGCTTGACGATGACGCGAGCGTGAGGTTGCCCGAGACGTTGAGGCTGCCGCCCACGTTCGCGTTGAGCGTCGTGGTTGTCGCCGTGGACGTGTTCGTCCACCCGGCTCCCGAGGATGCGGGCGCCGCGCACAGGCCGTTGCTCGCAGTGCATACCCTGCCCGTAGACTCGAAGAGCTGTCCCGTGAAGTTGCCCTGGCTCGCGGTGAGGTTGCCAAGCCCGGAGCCGCCGTTCGTGACCGCGAGCAGGCCGCTGGCGTTGCGCGCGAGCCCCGCATCTTGGGCGCCGTTGTAGGCGCCGTTCGTCCACTTGATGGCGTACGAGCTCGAGAGCGTCATCTGGCCGCTCGTCGCGATGCCGCCAGGGGGATCGTTCTGCCCGAAATTGTACGTGGTCGCCCGGATCGCGCTGAGCTGCAGGAAGCCCCCCGTGTCCCCGTTCGTGCCGCCGATGCGCAGCCCGCTGCTACCGCTATCCGAGTACTGCCTGAGCGTCACCCCGTTGCCGTTCGCCGTGTTGTTGCTCCCAAGATAGATGTACCCGCGCGCGAGGAGATTGCCGTTCACGTCGAGGGTCGCGTTGGGCGAGCCCGTGTTGACGCCGACGCTGAGCGTCGTGCTCGTGACTGTGGAGGTGTTCGTCCAGCCTCCCCCGGTGGAGGCGGACGCCGCGCACAGCCCGTTCGCGGCCGTGCACACGCGGTTGCCGTTGTCGTAGACGTTGCCCGTGAAGTTCGCCTGGGTCCCGGTGACGTTTCCCGTGATGTTCACGCCGCCCGCGAAGAGCCGCTCTATCTCGACGCCGCCGGCGATGAGCGAGAGGATCCCCGGGCCCGCGGACCCCATGCCTGTGGAGGAGTCGAAGACTCCGCTGGGCTTCACGGTGGGATTCGTCGCGCTCGCGTCGCCGCTGAGGCAGCCCCACAGCGCGCCCGGGCCGTTCGCGGAGCCGCACACGCTGTTCGATCGGAAGTCCGCGACGAGCGCGCCGCCGACGCTCACGCCGAGCGAGCCGCCCCTGTCCCAGAAGCCGAAGTTGTTGGGGCCGACGACGAGCTCCGGGTCGGAGACGTTCCCCGGCGAGCTGAGCGTGAGCTGTCCGGTCGACTTCCGGTAGGTGAAATTGGCGCTCCCGTTGAACGCGCCCTTGTCGTTGAACTGGACCTGCGTGCTGTTGCCGCCGGGCGCGCCCGCGCACAGCCCGTTGCTCGCCGTGCACACGGTCGTATTGTCGACCTGGAGCGTGTCGCCCGAGATCGCGAGGCCGGGCCCCGCGTTGATGTCGAGCACGGGATCGGTGGCGGTGCCCGAGTTCGAGAGGCCGTTGCCCGCGCCAACGGTGCTGACGTTGCCGGTGTTGTTGCCGCTCGCGCAGTTCGTGCCGTTCGCGAGGCAGACCTTGACGCCCTGCTGCCAGATCGTGCCCGTCACGTTGAGCGAGGTCGCGGTGCCCGGCCAGCCGACGAAGACCATGCCTCCCGTCACCCCCTTGTCGAGGATGAGGTCGCCCGAGCTGCTGATCTCGAGGCCGGAAGGCTTGCCGATGAGCTGGTTGACCGCCGACGAGCTGCTGCCGTCGCCGCGGATGTCGAGGTTGGGGCCGAAGAACCTGCCCGTCGCCTGCACCAGCGTGGCCGTGATGTTGCCCGTGATGTTGATGCTCCCGGTCACGTTCGTGTCGCCTACGCGCAGCACGTAGAGCGAGTCGTGGCCGGGGTCGTTCGCCGCGGACGCCGCAGGCGATACTGCGACGAAGAGCGCGAATGCGAGCGCGCAGAGGAGCGCGAACGGACGCATTGGAGGCGCGCCGCTATGGGGCTCCCCGAGCGGTACAGGAGATCTCGTACAGCAGGAAGACCGAGGAGCGCTGCGCCCGCCCGTGCCCCCGCAGTGCGATCGCCTCATCCGAGCGACCTCCTGTACGGGATGACGTTGCCGCGCAGCGTCAGGTCTCCCGCATGCCTGTCGATGAGCGCGAGCACGATGCCGCGCCCGTTCGCGATAGCGGAGAGCCCCTCGCCGAGCGGGACGTTCCCGTTCGCCTCGGTGAGCGAGCCGCGCAGGTGGAGGTCGCCGCTCGCGGTGTCGATCCAGAGCGTCGGGACGAAGTCGCCGCCGTCGTCCGTGTAGCCCATCTGGTAGTCGGAGGGGTCGGGCGCGGCCGTCGAGTGCTCGACGACGTCGCCGCGGATGAGCAGGTTGCCGATGGGCGTGAGCCTGCCGACGAGCACCGCCGCCTTGTTCTCGATGTCGATGTCTTCGGGCCTGAAGTACGTGCTCCCGTTCTCCTGGATGCACTCGAGCGGCCTGCGGTTCGGGTCGGGGTCTGAGCAGTCGCCCCGCTGCCCCGGCTGCGTCGCGTTGTCCTGGGGCGCCGCTGTCGCGTTCGCGTCCGTGGACGCGCCAGGGGCGGTCGCGTTCCCTTGCTGCGGGGTGCCCTGCGAGGCGTTCGTGCCGCCAGGCGCTGCGGATGTCTCGTTCTGGCCGGGAGCGGGGGCCGCGTCGCCCGTGAGCGTGACGGAGAACATGTTGGTCGACGCGAGCTGCGCGCCGTCCGTCGCGTAGATGACGTAGCCGTACGTGCCGGGCGCGCCCTCGACCGTGAGCGTGCCGTTCTCGATCGTCTCGTTGTTGCCCGGATAGTCCGAGCTCGTGAACGAGAGCGTGTCGCCGTCGGGGTCCGCGAAGAGCGGCGCGAGCGCGATGCGCACCGCGCGCGCCCCCACGAGGTCGGGGACCTGCGCCGCGAGCGCGGGCGGCCTGTTCTCCTGCGAGCCGAGGAGCACGCGCTCGAGCCGCAGCGACGCGCCGTCCGTGACCGCGATCTCGAGCGTGGCGTCGCCCGTGATGTTGACCCTGCACGCGTCGCCGCAGGCGTTGAACGCCTCGGCGGGCGCGGGCGTGCCTGCGGGGACCACGCTAAAGGGCAGGCGCTCCTGCGCGAGCCCTGCGTCCGAGCTGTTGACGAGAAGCACGAGGTCGTACTCGCCGGGCGCGAGGCCCGCGATGCGCTGCGTGCCGTCGAGGGGGAGCGCCTGCGCGCCGTCCATGAGGTACGCGCTGCTGACATCGCTCGCCTCGTACGTGACGTCCTCGCCCTGCGGGAACGCTGCCTTGGGGAGGCGCGCATGCGCGGTGGCGCTCGGCGCGTGCAGGTACCTGTAGATGAGCGTGCGCTCGCCGCCGTGCACGAGCGTGAGCGCGATATCGCCCTCGCCCGAGGCCATGCCCGTGACGTTGACGCGCGTCGTCGAGTTGAGCGCGAGCGCGAGCGTCGCGTTCCCGGTGTAGTTCTGCCCCACGTCCCTGACCTCGAGCACGACCGCCCCCGTCGCCCCTCCCGTCGAGTAGAAGAGGACCGCGAAGAGCGACACCATGATGATCGAGAACCCGACGACGAGCGACGCTGCCTTGTGCGCGGGGCCTGCGCGGTCCTGCGGCGCGATCCTGGCCTCCTCGCGCGCGATCTCCTCGAGCACATGGCGCTCGTCCGCGCTCGCGAAGAGGTGCGTGAGGAGCGCGTCGCGCTCGCGCTGCGTGATCGCGCCCTTGAGCAGCGCCGCGTCCGCCTTCGAGAACGCCTCCTGCGCGCGCCTCCTGCGCTCGTCGAGCTGCGCGAGGGTGCTCACGGTGCGCCTCCGCCGGCGCTGCTTGCGCCCTTCGCGAGCTTCTTCTTCGCGCGCTGGTAGGTGGTCCAGATGGTGCGGTCGTCGCGGTTGAGCAGGCGCGCGATCTGCGCGTAGCTCATGCCCTGGGAATCCTTGAGGTAGACGACGATGGACTCGAGGGCCGCGAGCTCGCGGTCCTTGAAGATGAAGCTCGGGATGTTCATGTACTTGTCGCCCGGAGCGTCAGTCACGGCTCTCACCCTGTAAGTGTCTGTTTAAAAATATTCGGATGAGGGAAAAAACCTACAGTGTAAGAAAAAATACCTACAAAGTAAGTGCAAGTGGACGAGGAAAAATACTCACAGGAGAAGTAAGAAAAACTCACCAAGTAAGTAAGAAAACCTACAGAATAAGTAATTCGCCGGAAAAACCCTTCAGAAAGCTGGAAAAGATACTTACAGGATACGCTCACGGTACGCTCACCCATATACGGACAGCGTCGTCGCCTCACGCCCGCGCGCAGTCTGCCGCACGCAGGCTCCGCGAGCGCACACCGCGCGATGCCCGCCTCCCTGGGCGGCTCCCCTGTGCGGCTCTCCCACAATTTTATAAACCGCCGCGGGAATCCCGCAGCGGTGGGGGAAATGCGTCGTCTCGTCGCTGCAATCGTACTCGTCACGATCTTCCTCGCGGCATGCTCGACAGGCTCGCTCGAGGGCCGGCTGCGCGAGCAGGAAGGGGTGCGCCTCTTCCTCGCGATGGGAGGCGGGGACGCGACCTACGCCCAGGCGCGCGTGGGCGGCTCGCAGGCGCTCGCCGATCTCGTCGCGTCCGAGTGCCCGCAGGCGGGCGACGACGCGGTGCGCGCGACGTTCACCTCGCGAGGCGCGACGCTCATCGTCTACGCGTCCGGCGGCGGCGCGAACGTCTCGTGCGAGATATTCAGGCCCTCGCAGGCGCAGCCGATCGCGTACAGGCCGCGCGAGCAGGCGCCCAGCGAGGGCGTCGCGCTCGTCGTGAATGGCGCCGAGGTGCCGCTCGCGCGCGTGGAGGCGCAGCTGGGCGCGCTCCCGCAGGGCACGACGCTCAACGAGAGCGCGGTCGCGCTCGCGCTCACGCGGGTCATCGACGACGAGCTGCTCGCGCAGCAGGCCGCGGGCGTCTCCGTCAACGAGAGCGAGATCGCGCAGGCGCGCGCGGCGATCCTCTCGCAGGCGGGCGTGAGCGAGGACACGCTCGCGGGGCTGCTCGCGCAGCAGAACGTCACGGGCGCGCAGTTCGACGAGAGCGTGCGCGCGCAGGCGAGGCTCGGCAAGCTGCTCACGCAGCGCCTCAGGCTCGGTGAGCTGAGCGTCGACAACGAGACCGCGCAGCAGTACTACCTCGCGCACCCCAACGAGTTCCTCGAGTCCGAGCGCGCGGATGTGCGCCACCTCTTCGTGTCCGCGCAGGGCAGGAGCGCGCAGCAGGTGCAAGAGCGCGCGCAGGAGATCGCGGGCAAGCTCAACACGACGGACTTCTGCACGCTCGTGCGCCAGTATTCGGACGACCCTCAGGCCCGCGACACGTGCGGCGAGATCACGCTCTCTCGCGGCGCGATCGACCCCACGATCGAGAGCGCCGCGTTCTCGACGCCGCCCAACGCCACCGCCATGGTCGTGACGGCGAGCGGCGTGCACTTCGTGCAGACGCTGCAGGTGCTTCCCGCGCAGGTCGTGCCATATCCGCAGGCATCGCAGGTGCTGCGCACGGCGATCGCGAACTCGCTCCTCGAGCAGCGCCTGAACCTCTACCTCTCGATGCTGCGCGCGGATGCGAACATTACTGTCTATCTCGGCTGAGCGGCCGCGCATGCCTTCGGCGCGTATCTTGAGCGCAGGAGCACGATACTTACAATGTAAGTACCTGTCCGACGAAGCGCCAGGGGCCCGCGCGATGCACCAGGGGGGATTTGAACCCCCGACCACCGGCTCTCCTCGAGCGACGGGCCACGATCGGCCCGCCGTCATATAAGACCGGCGCACTAGACCGGGCTGTGCTACTGGTGCGGCAGGTCCGCGGAGTCAGGAAGAGCGTATAAAAAAGTATGGACTCGCGAGGCTGCAGAAAATCACCGCAGGAACTGATGGCATCCGTATACGCACGACCACCCAAAGTTTCTTAAGCCCAGCGCACGGGTGCGCATGCAGGTGCAGGAATGGGAACGCTCGTCATCATCGTGAGCGCGGCGATCAAGGCCATCGCGCTGCTCATGGTCGTCTACACGTTCTTCGCGCTCTCGAGCAGGAAGGAGCCCCAGGCAGGCGTCCTCACGAAGTACTTCCTCGTCAAGCAGCGCTACGCGCTCTTGCGCATGAGCCTCATCTTCATCGCGGCGCTGATCGCTGTCGAGCTCGCGACGCTCGCCTATGGCATCATCGGCGGCACGCACGCGCTCAACGATGTGAGCCTGCTGCTCTCCGACCTCATCTTCCTCGGCCTCGTCGTGCTGCTCACGAAGATCTACCAGCTGCGCGCGCAGTTCGGGCCGAAGGAAGGCGAGCCCCGGCGATAGCCGGCAGCGCCCGCAGTCACGGCGCCCGCCGCTCCCCCGTCGCGAGCGACGCGCGGTGCTGCGCGAGCGCGGCATCGAGCCCCTCCTCGGCCTGCACCGAGAGCAGCGACTCGCGGAACCTCGCCCCTCCGGCCTGGCCTTTCGAGAATCCCTGCGCGTGCGCCTTCTGCTGCGCGATGCCGATGCCGTGCGAGCGCGCGAGCGCGAGGTACTCCTCGAGCGTGTCGAGCTGCTCTACGCCCGTGAGCGCGCGGTACGTCCCCGTCGCGAGGTAGTCCTCGATCTGCCGGAAGAGGTAGGGCCGCCCGATGGCGCCGCGCGCCACCATGACATAGTCGACGCCCGAGCCCGCGAGCCGCGCCTTCGCGTCCTCGGGCGAGAAGATGTCGCCGTTGCCGATGACGGGGATGCGCACCGCGCGCTTGACGCTCGCGATCGTGTCCCAGTCCGCGCTCCCCGCATAGCCCTGCTTCTGCGTGCGCCCGTGCACCGCGATCGCGGACGCGCCCGCATCCTCGACCGCACGCGCGACCTCGACCGCGTTGATGCGCGCGCTATCGATGCCGATGCGGATCTTCACCGTGATCGGGACCTCCGTCGCGGCGACGAGCGTGCGCACGAAGGACGCGATGCGCGAGACGTCCTCGAGCATCGCGCTGCCCGCCCCCGAGCGCACGACCTTCCACGCGGGGCAGCCGCAGTTGATGTCGACGATGTCGAATCTCCCCTGGGCGCCCCGCGCCGCCTCGACCACGTCGCGCTCGTCGTGCCCGAAGAGCTGCACCGCGACGGGGCGCTCGGTCGGGTCCGTCGCGAGCATCTGCTCCGCCTTCGCGCTCCCGCGCACGATCGCGGCCGCGCTCGTGAACTCCGTCACCGTGAGCGCGGCCCCGTAGCGCTTGCACAGCGCGCGGAACGCGACGTCGGTCACGCCCGCCATCGGCGAGAGGATCGCCTTGCCGGAGAGCTTCGGGAACGGGTGCTTGCATGCGGGCATGCGCTAGGTGAAAGGGCCGCGTAGAAAAAGCTACTCTTTCGCGAGCGCTAGCGCTCTCCTTCTTCAGGTGCCCAGCCTCGCACGCATCATCGCATGATCCACGAAGGCAGCTGAGATCTCGTCCTCCTCCAGGCCTGCTCATCTCACGGGAAAATCCCATGGTGAATGATGCCGAATTCTGCGGTACTGCTCCGGGCCTCGCGACGGCGCCAGCACGCGAACGTCTCTCGATACGCAAGCGATAGCTACATGCTCGCAAGGCATTAAAACCCGCATCGATCCTCTTGCGCCCATGGACGCAAAAGAGGCTCAGCTCGCGAAGGCGGCCGCGCGCATCCGCTCGGGCGGCATCGTCGCATTCCCGACGGAGACAGTCTACGGGCTCGGCGCGCATGCGCTCGACGCGCGCGCGGTGCGCAAGGTCTTCGCGGCGAAAGGGAGGCCCGCGGACAACCCCTGCATCGTGCACGTGAGCGACGAGCGGATGCTGCGCGAGGTCGTGCGCTCGGTGCCGCGTGAAGCGCGCGCGCTCATGCGCGCGTTCTGGCCGGGCCCTCTCACGATCCTCTTCCCGCGAGGCGCGCGCGTGCCCGACGCCGTGGCCGCGGGCCTGCCGACGGTCGGCGTGCGCATGCCCTCGCATCCGCTCGCGCGAGCGCTCATCGCGGCCGCAGGCGTGCCGATCGCGGCGCCCAGCGCGAACCGCTCGGGCAGCCCGAGCCCGACCAGCGCCGCGCACGTGCGCGAGGATTTCCCAGGGCTGCCCGTGCTCGACGGAGGGCCGTGCGCGCACGGTCTCGAGTCGACCGTCGTCGCGCTCTCGCCCACGCCGCGCGTGCTGCGCCTCGGCGCGATCACGCTCGAGCGGCTGCGCACGGTCGTGCCAAGGATACGCGTCGCTAAGCACGCGCGCGACGGCGACGCGCCCCCGAGCCCCGGCATGAAGTACCGCCACTACGCCCCCTCGCGCCCGCTCACGCTCTTCCTGCCCTCCGCCCTCGCGAAGCTGCGCGCCTATGCGCGCGCGCACCCGGACGCGGTCGTGCTGTGCGCGGACAGGCATGCGGGGTCGTTCGCGCGCAGCCGCGTCGTGCGCCTGGGCGCCACGTCGGAGGGGATCGCGAGGAACCTCTTCTCGGCGCTGCGCACGAAGGAGAGGGGCCGCGAGCTCGTCGCGCTCGGGATATCGAGACGAGGGCATGGGCGCGCGGTGATGGAGCGGCTGGAGAAGGCGGC
>JAJPEB010000041.1 GCA_023252315.1 Candidatus Woesearchaeota archaeon
GTACAGCTGCACCGTGATCGGCGGGCCCTGCATCGTCAAGCGCGACACCGTCGCGGGCACGTGCAGGCAGGTCGTCTTCGGATCCTCCGCGGGCGACATCGTCGTGCTGGGCTGCGAGAAAGTCAACGGCTACGAGGAGGTGTACCGGCAGGTAGCGCCTCCCGGCCTCGCGTTCCAGGCGTGCCTCGACTCCGGATGCGTCGACGGCGACCGCGGGTTCGTGCGCTTCCAGCCGCAAGGGACCGTCAAGTGCGACAGCACGGGCGTGCCTTCGGCGCCACAGACAACGCCTGCGCCATCGTCGCCGTCCCGCATCACGCATCTTGCCTTCACGTGCGCGGTCGACGGGGTTGCGTGCCAGGAGGTGAGCGATGTCACGAGCGGCGTGTGCAGGACGTTGCTCGCGCTCACGCCCAAGGGCGCGGTCAAGGCGCTCGCATGCGACAAGGGCACGGAGGGCATCGAGCTCTACAGGCAGGAGTACCCCGAGGGTGCGACGCTGCGCCTGTGCCTCGGGCACGCGTGCGTGGACGGGCTGCGGGGATTCGCGAGCACCTAGGCGTTCCTCCTTCTCTCTTTTTTTCTTCCCCCTCTTCCCCGATCCCTCACGCACTGCCCCTTCGCGTCTCGCGACGCACGCGCGCGCCCGGCCCTCGTGCCCGACACGCCAACGGAGGGAAGGGCCGGTGCCACGAGCCCCTGATGCGATGGCGGCTCACTCGCCGATCCGGTGCCGCAGCCTCCTCGTGACGAAGATGAACCCCATCGTCACGAGCATGAGCGCGAACCCGACGAGCGTGGGCAGGAGCGGGTCCTTCATCGCATCGCGCAGGTGCGCGAGCGACCAGAACGGCGCGGCGTTCCTCTCGGCGTCCGCGCCCGCCTGCTGCGCCACCCCCTCGATATAGAAGCTGCGGTCCGCGAGCGGGTACGTCCTGCTCGCCTCCGCATTGCGCAGCGTCACGTTCTCGATGCGTACCGTCGTGTCAGGGCTCGTCGCGTCGATGGTCGCCTCCCACGTCCCGTACTGCGCGCTGCCCGCGACGCGCCGCAGCGGGACCTCGAACGCGTCGCCCTTGCTCGTCGATATCCCCGCGCTCACGCCGAGGAGCCCCACCGCGTCGCGCGCGTCGAGGCGCAGCGTCACGCTCGAGCCGTTCTGCACGGTGCTGTTGCCGAGCGTGGAATAGACGAGCATCAGGCGCTCGTTCCCTGCGGTGTCCGACGTGAGGTAGAAGGACGCTGCTTGAGGGGAGAGATCGTAGGGCTTGCCCGCCGCGTCGCGTGCGCTCATGCTCGCGAGCGTGTACTTGCCGGGCACGGTGGCCGAGATGTTCGCGCTCCACGTCCCGTACGAGGACGTGCCTTGCGCGAGGCGCAGCGTCACTGGGATGAGCGTGCCGTTCGGGTTGCGCACCGTCGCCTCGACGCCCGCGATCGCCCCTCCTGCGCCGATGCTCACGTCCGCCGAGAGCGTCTCGTTCTCCCCTTCGCCCACGACGTCCTTCGCGAAGAGCGCGTAGACGAGCGTAGGGACGGGGGCCGAGTCGTTCTGGGGCTTGTCGAAGATGCCTCCTCCGCCGCCCCTGCTCTCCCTCGGAGGGTTCCCGGAGCCGCCGGACGAGCCTGTGCTCGGGAGGGTCCTGGAGTGCCCGCGCTCGTGGCCGAGGGTGAAGCTCGAGTGCACTCCCGTCGAGTTGTCGTCTGCCTCTATGAGCACGATGAAGTTATCGCCTGCGAGGATGTCGCCGATGTCCGTGCGCCAGTCGATCTCCCCGGTCGCGGGGTTCGGGGACGGCGCGAGCGCGTACGTCGTGCGCGTGCCCGAGCCCTGCGTGTTCTCGAGCGTGACGCTAAGCGACGTGGGCGTGAGCGCGTGGTCGTTCGTGAAGACGTGCAGCTGCGTGCTCGCGCTCCCCACGACATCGGCCGAACCGTCGAGCGCGGAGAAGTAGGGATTGAGGACGTACTCCACGGCGATAGGCCACGACGCGGAGTCCGAGGAGGTCGTCGCGGTCACCGTAACGCTCTTCGTGCCGCTCGTGAAGAGGAGCCCTGGGGCCCAGACGAACGTGTCGCTCGTCCCCGACGACGTGCGCTGCGTGACGCCGTCGACCGCCCACGTGATCGTGCCGGGCGCGCCGAGCGTCACGGAGAACCTCGCGCTATCGGTCGAGAACATGTGGCTTCCCGTGACGTTCGTCGACCGGTTGACGATGGACGCGCTCCCAGAGCTCGCGTTCTGCTGCGCTGCGAGCGTGAGGTGCACGACGGTCGCCGCCCCCGCGGTCACGGTCGCGCCCTGGCTGCTCGCGTTGTAGCCGCTCTTCTGCGCAACCACGGTGTGCGAGCCAGGCGCGACATTCGGGATCGTGAGATTGCCGGATACGGCGCCGGTCGTGCCCGCAGGCGTGCCATCGAGCGAGATGTCCGCGCCCCCGGGGACCGTGCTCACGGTGAGCGTGCCGTTCGCGGGCGGCGCCTGCGCGGTGAGCGTTGCGGAGAACGTCGCGTTCTCCCCGTCCGCGAGCGTCACGTTCGCGCCGAGCGTATCGTAGCCGCTCCTGCTCACCGCGAGCGCATGCGTCGCCGCGGAGAGGTTCTCGAACACGACCGTGCCCAAGGGCGCGGCCGAGAGCGCAGGCGCGCTGTCGAGCGAGACCTGCGCGTCGTTGGGCGTCGTCGTGACGGTGAGCGAGGCGGGGTCCGCGAACGCGATCCCTATGTGCGCGACGCAAAGCCACAAAGCGCACAATGCGAGGATCGCGACGGGCCTGAGCGCCCGGGCGGCGCCCGGCGTGCCTTGCAGCTGCGAGAGGAGAGCGCGGCCCATGGCTCACTCCTCGCCCGCTGCGAGAGGCGTCGCGCGCGGCATGCGCGCGCCGAGCATCCTGCGCAGGCGCACGCGGCCGAAGGCGGTGAATCCCTCGAGCAGGTCCTTGACGCGCATCTTGCTGCGGCCAGCGTCGCGGTCCGCGAACGCGATCGGGATCTCGCGCACCTTTCCGCCAAGCGAGATGATCTCCTCGAGCAGCACCGCCTGGAACGCGTAGCCGTTCACGCGCATGCGATCGAAGCGCACGCGCTCGAGCACGGAGACGCGTATCGCGCGGAAGCCGCCGCTGCAGTCGCGCACGCCCCGGACGCCGAGCAGCAGCCGTGTCGCGGCGTTCGCGCACGAGCTCACGATCCTGCGGTGCGCCCCCCACCCTGCGGGAACGGTGCCTCCCTCGACGTAGCGCGAGCCGATCACGCAATCCGCGCCCGCCTCGATCCCCTCGAGCATCCGGAAGATATCCTCAGGATCGTGCGAGAGGTCCGCGTCCATCTCGAAGATCACGTCGGGCCTGAGCCTCGCCATCGCGTACTCCATGCCTGCGATGTACGCCTTGCCGAGCCCCTCGCGGCGCGCGCGCAGCAGGAGATGGATGTGGGGGTCCTCGCGCATGCGGTCGCGCACGACGTCCGCGGTCCCGTCGGGAGAGCTGTCGTCGACGATGAGCACGGAGATCTCGTGCGTCTCGATCGACGCGCGCGCACGGATGAGGTCGAGGATGCGCCCGGCATTGTGGACCTCGTTGTACGTGGGGATGACGATGCAGGCGCGCAGTCCCGAGAGACGGGGGGCGTCCGCAAGCTCCCATCCCTGCATGCTCGGGCTCGCCCATGCGACGACCTCAGGTGCCCTTTGCGCTACGTCCTCACCCATTTTTCCACCCCCAGATGCATGTGCATGGGAGAGATACGTTCTTCGTATTTAAGACTAGCTAAAACGCATACTTTTTCTAGAAGAATATGCTTTGTTTGAGTAATGTCCAGAAAATACCAAAAATATCCATTTCGGCTTTCCAGAAAGGCGAAACCGGCAGCGGCTCAGATCGTATTGAGCACGATGAGCGTGTGGGTACGCGCGATGCCGTCGAGCTGCTGGAGCTTCTTCGTGAACTCCTTGATCTCGTAGAGGTCGTGCGTGCGCACGCTCACGAGGATGTCCGCCTCGTCCACGAGCACCGTAGAGACCTCGTCCGCGCCGAGCGCCTTGATCCTGGCCGCGAGCTGCTCTTGCGAGACCTGCTTGCCCGCGGGGGTCTTGTACGCGGTCTTGATGAGGATATGCGCGAGCAGCGACTTGCCGAGCTTCTGGTAGTCGACGTGCACGGTGTAGCCCGTGATGATCCCGTCGCTCTCGAGCTTCTTGATGCGGTTGTGCACCGTCGACGAGGGGATCTTGAGCCTGCGCGAGATCTGGTTGCTCGTGAGCTTGCCGTCCTTCTTGAGGAGATCGAGGATGTCGAGGTATTTCCTGTCGAGCGCCACGCGAAGGCGCACGGCATCCCCGTTTAAGTAGTTTGCGCCGCCCGTCCGGCGAGGAGGCGGTTTTCCCGCATGGCAGCCCACGCATGCGAGCTCCAGATGGCGCGTGTGCGGCTCAGGCGGCGCGGCGCGCGGCACGCTTCGCGAGGCGCGCCGCAGGCTGCGGCCCGCAGCGGCGCAGCGAGCTCATGAGCGAGGACGGCTTGCCGCCCGCAGCGTCGAGCGCGACCGTGCGCGCCTCGACCATCGCGCGCACGTCCTCGCCGTGGAGCAGCGCGTACTTGAGCGCGCACGGCACACCCGTGCGCAGCGTCTCCTGCATCGCCGCATGCGCGCGCCTGCGGTCCTCGGGCGCAATGAGGTCGTACACGCTCTTGCCGAGCAGCTCGCCCCCGCCCTTGCGCCCCGTGAGGACGGCAGCGGTCCTGTTCGCGAGCAGGATCGCCCCCGAGGAGTCCGAGAGGAGGATCGCCTCAGGAGACGCCTCGACGATCCTGCGGTACTTGCGCTCGCTCTCGCGCATCGCGCGCTCGACGCCCTTCTGGTACGTCACGTCCTCGATGATGAGGATCGCGGAGTTCGTGCCGTCGGGGTTGCGGAGCAGCGACGCCTTGATGTCGAGCGTGCTGCGCTCGCGGTCGAGCATCTCGATCTGCGCGAACTCCGCCTTGCCCGAGACCACGTCGCGCACCGTGTCGAGCGCGAGCGGGTTCTTGAGCCCGAGCACGAACTCGTAGAACGCCTTGCCCTTGCCCGGGCCGTACATCTCGACGAGCAGCTCGTTCATGAACTGGATGCGGTAGAGGTCGTCGATGACCGCGATGCCGCACGAGATCTTGCTGAGCAGGTTCGCGAGCACGCGCTCGGCGAATCCCATGCTCTCGGGCTCCATCGTGAAGATCGACTCGAGCGGCGCGGAGTCGATACGCCACAGCTTCGCTCGGCCCACGGCGTCGTAGTCGAGCAGGCCCTCCTTGCGGAGCAGGTCGAGGTACTTCGAGAGCGTGTGGCGCTCGAAGCGCACCTTCTTCTCGATCTCCCTGATCGTCGCGGGCTTCCCCAGCGCGAGCACCGCGTTGAGGATCTCCTGCTTGATCTCCTGCTTCACCGGCATGCCGCCGATGGAACGCCGAGGGTATATAAAATCTCTGATGGTAACCCCCGCGAAAAAAATCCCCCGTCGGGGCGCATCCGCGCGCCGCCAATGGTAACCAAATAGGGAAACCATTAAAAACACCCCATCACGGTTCCGGGCCAGGGAGGTGGCCTATGGCAGAGACCCAACAGGAATTCATCACTACGTCCATGCGGGACGGCAAGGTGCGGTTCACGACGGAGCCCGGGCTCCCGCGCGTGGTCGCGAAGGCGCTCGAGGCGCAGGCGCACAGCTTCTACCGCTACGAGGTCCCGAAGTTCCGCAACGTCGAGCTGAGCGTCGTCGCGAGGCCGCAGGGAGCGGGATTCCGCTGCGAGGCGCTCATGCGCACCGAGCGCGGCGAGTACCAGTCGTACGCGGAGCACGAGGGCGCGCAGCAGAGCCTCACGAGGGCGCTGCGCGCGCTGCACACCGCCATCGTGCGCGACTTCGAGCACCGCGCCGTCGAGGAGATGGGCGCGGACGAGAGGCAGGTGGGCGCGTCGCATAGCCACGAGCACGACAAGGCCTACCTCGCGCACGGCGCGCAGCAGCACGCATAGGCATCCTTCTTTCTCTCCTCCTTCTCTTCTTCCATCACCACACACAAAGGATAAAAACACGGCCCAGTGCCCGCCCCCCATGGCAGAGATGCACCTCACGCTGGAGCAAGTACCTGCCCAAACCCAGGGCGTCGAGCAACTGCTCGAGAGCGCAGTGCAGCAGCTCGCCCCCAGGAGCACGATCCCTCCTGACGATCTCCGCACGATGCTCGGCGGAGGCCTGCGGGTCCTCGTCATGGACCCCCACGATCTCACCCGGGAAGGGTATGCCTCTGAGGTCGCACGCAGAGGATGGGTGGCGGAGCAGGCGGCGACCCCGGAGGAGGCGACGCTCAAGTTCAAGGCGACGCCCGCATGGCACGCGGCGTTCGTCGCGCAGCCCTCGGCGAGCGAGCAGTCGCGGGACATGCCGCACTTCGACGCATACTCCTTCGCGCGCACCCTCTCCCGCGACGTGCCGCTCTACCTGTGCACGAGGAACCTCGAGCAGTACGCCGATCTCGAGGGCCGCATCAGGATGGGAGGCACGAAGAACATCAGGGCGCTGTTCGTGGACCCCTCATCGCTGCCCGAAGCAGGCAGTATCGACGCGGACAAGGGACGCATCGAGCACGCGGCGAAAGTCGATCTCCAGCACAGAAGAGAGAGCTCGCTCGTGACGGCGGTGCAGTCGCATTACTGGAAGATCGACCTCAAAGGGCGCACCGTCGCCCATCTCAAGGGAGGCGGCAGCGTTGGCGACCTCACCACCGCCCAGCCCGGCGAGCTCGAGCCGCGCGACCCGACGGTGCTCGATGATTTCGCGCAGTACGTGCTCCGCTTCGCCGAGCGGAACCCGGACATCCCCATCTACATGAGCCCCGGCGGCGGTCCCCTCAACCAGATCGTGAAGATGACGCACGGCATCGACAGGGCGAGCCCCGAGACGCGCAACCTGATCGCGGCAGACATCCTGCGCGCGGCCGCGATGCTCTGGCTCAACGCATTCGGATCCTCGAATGCGGAGTTCATCGATCCGGACGACCCGCACGCGAACATCGACGACGATGGCATCATCAGCTTCGAGCGCTACCGCTCTCGCGGCGTCGGCATCATCCCCTACGCGTTCAAGGCAGATCGGCTCATGGGCCCGTGGATCGCCGGCCTCGCGGACAATCCCGACCTCGACCTGCGCAACCTGACCACGTCCGACCTGCAGACGTTCGCGACGAGCATGGCGCTTGGCGCGTACAATGTCGTGTTCGTGAAGGACACGAAAGGGATCTACCTGTGGGACCCGAACATCCAGCACCCGAAGCGCAAGGGCGAGAATGTGCTCCTCGAGGAGGTCTCATGCGGAGACCTGCGCCGCGGCCACACCATGGTCGACGGGCGGCGCAGGAGGATCACGCGCACCGGGACAGATGGGGCGCCGCAACATCTCGTCGAGGACAATGCGCTCGCGTATATGCAGCAGTTCGGCCCCGAGAGGGTGTTCGTCGTCCACCCGCGGCACACGCGCGACCCTCTCCAGCGCGTCTACATCGAGAGCCGGTTCGATGGCATGAGCAGGATCGTGCGCCACTACCCCCACCAGTGAGCGGCTCACTCCAGGAAGTCGAGCCGCATCGTCGTGAAGTGGTAGATGATGTCCATTCCGCCGCGGATCCACTGCATCGCGAGCACCTCCTGGGGCACGAGGTCGTGCTGCGAAATCTCCTCGAGCTTCTCCCCGAGGCGCTTGTAGAGCGTGTACGCGTCCTTCGCCTTCTGCAGCGTCGGCGCGTAGAAGTACTCGTACGAGACCTTCGCCTGCTGCTGGAGCAGGTCGAGGCACTCCTCGAGCCGCTTGTTCACGCGCCCCGACTGCGCGAGCAGCGCCGCGAGCCTCTTGTAGGAGTCGCCCAGGTCCTCGAGCACCTCCACGAGGTAGTAGAGCACGTGCGACTGGTGCATGTTGTCCATGTCGACGTAGCCGCGCTTGTTCATGTGGCGCAGGCAGAAGTAGCACAGCCTGTTCACCTCGAAGTCCTTGATGCCGAGGCCGTTGAGGCCGTCCTTGTCGCCCTGCGCGTACGCCTCCCTGCACGTCTCGAGCATCTGCTGCACGATGAGGAACGCGCGGCGCAGCGACTGGTCGAAGCCCAGCTCGATGTTCGACGTGATGCTGCGCACGAGGCACGTCTTGCCGTCCTGCTCGATGATCTCGTAGCCGATGAGCTCCTGCACCTTCTCCTGGATCGCCTTGAGCAACTCGGGGCTGTTGTGCGTGAGCCTGATCTTGTCGTAGCCCTTCTGGTACGAGCGCGCGAGCAGGCGTGTCACGAGGAAGCTCGGCAGGCCTGAGACGTCCGTCGCGAGCGAGAGGTTGGGGAGCGCCGCGCTCGACGTGATGACGAGGTTCTTCCCCTTCTCCTCGACGTGGAGCTCGTCTCCTTTCTTGACCCCGTAGGCCTTCACCCAGCGCGAGGGAAGCGAGACGATGAGAGTGGAAGGTCCGTGCTGTACAACGCGTCGTTCGATGCGGTTCACCTCTGAGAAGAGCAAGAACAACACTCGAAGTTATATATCTTGCGTCTAATTGCCCTATTTGGATGGAATAATATATGGTAAGAAGCATATACAATATACAGAAAAGGTATATACCTTTTTCCCCAGTGCTACCTGCATGGCAAACACCCTCATGTGGGCGTCGTCAACCCACCAAGACCCCGTGACGATCGTCACCGACGGCGTGAAGCTGCCCCTCCTCATCGAGAAGGGGATGCGCTCGTATGCGATGCGGTTCTACCGCCTCCACCTCTCGACGCTCGGCACGTCGCTGCGCATCGCGGTGCGCAAGGAGGACGACAGGTACCTGTGCGAGGCGACCCTCGCCGCGTCCTCGACGGCCCCGCGCACGCGCGGCCTCGACTGGGACATCCGCCGCAGCCTCACGCTCGCGCTCAACGGGCTGCGCTCGCCTCTCGCCTACAGGAGCCGCGGCACAGGCGTCGCGTTCCTCGAGGACGAGTTCGTCCCCTGGGGCTGACCGCCGCGTCCCTTCATCATTTTCTCTTCCCTTCTTTGTTGCCAAAATCTGTTCTTGTCGCAGGCTATCCCGACCGGCGGACTACAGCCGAGGCTGCAGCAGTAGCGGCCGGGCGTGAGCCGGGGCGCGGGCGCGAGATATCGATCGGAGATGAGAGAAGGAAGAGAAGAAGAGAAAAAGGGAAGGAAAAGAGCCGCTCACTCCGTCTTGAGGCCCTTGCGCGAGCGGATCACTTCCGTGACCCTCGCCTGCAGCTCGTGCGGCAGGC
>JAJPEB010000042.1 GCA_023252315.1 Candidatus Woesearchaeota archaeon
GCCGAGATCTACACGACGCTCGAGCCCTGCACGTACCGCGGGAAGGGGCGCGGCGGCGAGCGCGGGCAGAAGCCCTGCTGCGGCCTCATCCTCTCGTACGGGGTGCGCAGGGTGATCGCGGGCGGGATAGACGCGAACTACAAGATCTCGGGAAGAGGGCTGCTCTACCTGCGCGATCGAGGGATATCTGTCTGCTACGGCGGGGAAGGATTGGAGAAGGAGCTGAGGAAGCTGTTCCCTTCGTTCAGACGACCTTGATCTCCTGCACCTGCGGGAAGTACATCTGCACGACGCTCTCCGTGAAGCGCAGGTTGCGCGCCTTCGCGCCGATCATGAGGCCGCGCGTCTTCTCGTCGTTGCCGTGCACGACGACGATGCCGTTCTCCTCCTTGATCGACTCGACCTTGAGCGGGAGCATCGCGTTCTTCACGAACTGGAACATCTCGGGCGTCTTCTCGATGATCTTGAGGCGCTTGCCGAGCTTCTCCTCGAGCTTCTTGAGCGTGGCTCCGTTGGGGCCCACGATCTTCTTCGCGTCGCCGCGCTCCACGATGAAGACCAGCTTGTCGTCGCGCGGGATGCACTTGTCGATGCGCGCCCTCGTGAACTTCTCGACGAGGGAGATCGTCTGCAGCAGGTCGTTGTCGAGAACGAAACTCATGCGCGGATACCCAGGACCATGATGTTGAACGGCTTCTTGCAGTAGACGCCGAGCTCCTCGTTCGGCACGTCGAGCTGCACCACTTCCGTGCCTGCCTGCGAGGAGTAGTGCGAGATGTCGCTGAGCACCTTGGGCGTGCAGTTGCTCGCGACGAGCACCTGCTTGAGCTCGCCCTTGCGCAAGAGCTTGCGTACGCGCTCCGCGCCGATGACGACCTTGTCGGTGCCGAGCAGCTTCCTGATCTCCGCTTTCATGGTTGAGGTGAGAAACGTGAAGGCTTTTTAAAGGTTACGAGAGGGATGCGCGCGGCAAGCGCCAACGGGGGCAGGCGCGAGCGGCAAGCGCCGCAGCACGCCCGCCGCGCGTCGCGGCGGAGGACGAGCTCCGCGCTTGTCCCCGTGGAGTACGCGTCGTGCAGCGGGATAGAGGGTGCGCTTACGGATGGCACTCTGACAACAGAACCCTTAACTCTGCATCTTCCTCACTCCGGCCATGGTCGACATCGTGCACCGGCAGGGTCGCGCGCTCGACGCCCCTGAGCGGCAAGCGCTCGAGCGTGTGCTCCACGCATTCCATCACAGCTATGCGATTCGCGGGGAAGGCACGCTTGAGGCCACTGTCGGCTATAGCGGGGACTACGGCCTCTACGCAGTGAGCCTTTCGCCCACGGAAGGCACGCGCGTCGAGGAGATAGCGCACGAGGAGGGCGCGCGAAGGTACGCAGGCGTGGTCGCGCTCTCTGGCCACGACGCGGAATTCGTGCTCGCCCGCGCGCTGGTGCATGTCGTCTACAAGCTCCACGGCGAAGCCCATCGGGCGCTGCAGGAAGAGGATCCGAGGAGAGGCGCAGGGTCCAAGCCCCACCTACTCTACGCCTCTCCCGCAAGCGCGAAGCTGCGGTGGGGCAACAGGACATACGCGGTGGCCTTCGGTGACCGTAAGCCTTCGCGATAAGGAGAGAAGGAAAGAAAGGAGAGGAAGGCTCACTTCTGCGGCTTCATCACGAGCCTGGGCAGCCCCGTGCCGAGCGGCACCGGCTGGTTGATCATCACGTTCTCGATGACCGAGCTCAGGCCGTCCTTCTCGCCGTGGACCGCGGCGTTGAAGATGTGCTTGAGCGGCGTCTCGAACGAGGCGCGCGCGAGCACCGACGGCTTCTCCTTCACGATGCCGTAGCGCGAGATGCCGAGCAGCGTGCCCGACATCGTCATCGCGTCGGCGACGAGCATCACGTGGCGCACGTCGAGGTCGATGCCCTGGTTGTCGAGGACCTTGCGGACCTCGTCGATCACCGCCTGCCTCGCGGCCTCGATGCCGAGCGTCTCCTCGATCTCGTAGATGTTGTTCGTGATCGTGCGCGTCTTGTCGATGCCCTCGATCTTGAGGATGCTCTTGTAGTTCGTGCCCGCGGTCACGAGCAGGAACTCGTCGTCGCGGCGCACCGGGAGCACCATCGTGATGCCCTTGACGCCGTTGACGTACACGTCCTTGATCTTCTCCTTGAGCAGGTAGATCTCCTTGAGCGTGTCGCTCTTGCTCGTCGACTTGACCAGGATCGAGTCGCCGTCCGCCTTGAACGTGACGCCCTTGATCGACTTGAGGAGCACGCGGATGAGCTTCTCGGGGTTCGCGTCGACGAGGTCCATCTTGCGCCTGTCGAGCGAGATCGTCATGACCGCCTCCAGCACGTCGATGTCGACCTCCTTGATGTACTCCTTGAAGCTCGTCTCCTTGATCTTCTCGGCGATCTTCTTGATGCCCTCGCCTTTCGAGTAGGGGGCCTCGAGGTAGACCTCCATCATCTCGGTGCTGATCGTCTTGCGCGCGTCGAGCACCTCGATGAGGCGGGGAAGGCCCATCGTCTTCCTCGTGCGCGCGTCCGAGAGCTTGTGCTCCTTCGCGTACTGCGTCACCTCCTCGATCATGCTCGGAGGGAGCCTGCCTGCGTAGTCCTTGGAGATGTCAGCCATCTTACTCACCCATCGTCTCGATGATCTTCTTGACGTTGATCCTGCCGCCTTCCGTCCTGCTCACGTCGAGGTTGTCCTCGCCGTAGCTGAACTGGACGATCCTGCCGCTCGCGTCGCGCACCGTGCCGTCGTACTCGACCTTGATGTCCTGCAGCGCGTTCGCGAGCCTGCGGTAGAGGTAGCCGCTCTTGGGCGTACGCAGCGCAGTGTCCATGAGCGAGTCCCTTCCCGTCATCGCCATGAAGAACAGCTCGTGCGGCTTGAGGCCCGTCTTGAAGCTGTTGCGGATGAACCCGCGCGCCTCCGAGCCGATGGCGCCGCGCTTGAAGCAGCTGAGCGTGCGGTCCTTGTAGCCGTGGCTGATGCGCCCGCCGCGGAACGCCTGCTGCCCCACGCACGCCGCGATCTGCGCGACGTTGATGAGGTTGCCTCTCCCGCCCGAGCGGATCATGAGCATCGTGCCCGACGTCTTGGGCGCGGTCTCCGCCGCGATCTTGCCCGTGTCGTTCCTCGCCTTGTTGAGGCGCTCGAGGATGCGCAGCTCGATCGTCTCCTTCATGGAGCGGCCGGGGAGCAGCTCGAGCGTGCCCTGCTCCGACTCCATGATCATGCGGTGCACGTCGGCCTCCGCCTCGTTGAGCAGCTGCCTGATCTTCTCGTCCGACTCGAGCGAGAGGTCGAGGTCGCCGATGCCCGCCGTGAACCCGTACTTGAGGAGCACGTGCACGCCGAGCTTGAAGATGTTGCCGAGGATCTCGACCATGCGGTCCGCGCCGTACTTCTTGTGCAGCGTGCGCAGGAGCAGCCCCGCGCCCGAGCCGAGCTGGCTCTTGTCGAGCACGCCCTGCGCGAGCACGCCGTTCCTGATCACGACCGCGTTCTCGACGTCCTGTGGCTTGCTGCTCTTGGGCTCCGCCGTGAACGAGAAGTCGTCGGGGAGGAGCACCGAGAAGACCTCCTTGCCCGTCACGACCTTCTTGTTCGGCAGGCGCTTGAAGTCGCGGATGCCGATCTCCATGAGGAGGTCGATCGCCTCCTGCCTCGTGAACGAGAGGTAGCGGCTCAGGATGTAGTTGCCCGTGACCGCGTCCTGGTGGCAGCCGACGATCGAGAGGCCGAACCTGGGCGAGACGATCTGCGTCTGGACCTCCATCAGGATCTCGGCCTCCGCGCGCGCCTCCTCCGTCTGCGGGATGTGCAGGTTCATCTCGTCGCCGTCGAAGTCCGCGTTGTACGGGATGGTGACCGCGGGGTTGAGCCTGAGCGTCTTGCCCGGCAGCACGCGCACCTTGTGGCACATCATGCTCATGCGGTGCAGCGAAGGCTGGCGGTTGAAGAGCGCGACGTCGCCGTCGAGCAGGTGGCGCTCGATGACGTAGCCGGGCTGCAGCTCCTCGAGGAGCGCCTCCTTCGTCTCGTCCGTCACGCGCTTGCGCTTGCCGTCGGGGCGCACGATGTAGTTCGCGCCCGGGTACTTCTGCGCGCCGCGCAGCACGAACTTCTTGAGGTAGTCCATGTTCCACGGCGTCGCGCGCTCGGGCACCGTGAGCTTCATGGCCATGGAGCGGGGCACGCCCACCTCGTTGATCTCGATCGCGGGGTCGGGGCTGATGACCGTACGGGCCGAGAAGTTCGTCCTCTTGCCCGCGAGGTTGTGCCTGATGCGGCCCTCCTTGCTCTTGATGCGGGCCGTGATCGTCTTGAGCGGCTGGCCCGAGCGGTGGCGCGCGGGAGGCAGCTGCGGGACCTCGTTGTTGAAGAACGTGGTCACGTGGTACTGGAGCAGGTCCCAGAGGTCCTCGATGATGATCTCGGGCGCGCCCGCGTTGATGTTCTCGAAGAGGCGCTGGTTGATGCGCACGATGTCGCCGAGCTTGTGCGTGAGGTCGTCCTCCGAGCGCTCGCCCGTCTCGAGCGTGATCGAGGGGCGCATGGTGACCGGCGGAATCGGCAGCACGGTGAGGATCGCCCACTCGGGGCGCATCGCCGCGGGGTTGAGGCCGAACACCGGCAGGTCGTCGTCGCTCACGCGCTCGAGGCGCGCGCGGATCTCGATGGGGGAGATCCTGCGCTCCTCCTCGAAGTAGGACGTCGGCTTCTCGAGCATGACCTTCTTCTGCTTCGCCTGGCAGTGCGGGCACTTGTTGACGGTGCGCAGCTCGGCGATGATGGACGCCACGCGCTTGCGGCGCTCGCTGCCGCCCTGCTGGCGCTCGATCTTGTCGAGCTCGTCGAGGTGCTCCTTGATCTTGCTCTTCGGGATGAGGATGCTGCCGCACTCGCGGCACGTCGAGCGGAGCAGGTCGAGCACGAGCTTCGCGAACTGGATGTGCACGACGGAGCGCGCGAGCTCCACGTAGCCGAAGTGGCCCGGGCACTCCTTGAGGCGCTGCCCGCACGTCTTGCAGCGCAGCCCAGGGTCGATGACGCCCAGGCGCACGTCCATGAGGCCGCCGTCCACGGGGTAGCCTTCCTTGTCGTAGAGCTCGGGCGTCACGATCTTCGCGCTCGCCATCTCCTTGATGAACTTCGGGCTCATCACCTGGAAGGTGATGCTATCGACCTGCTTGTAGACGGGGACTTCCATGGGGTGACCTCGGGGCTCTCAGTACTTTCCTCTCAGCTTCATCTTCGGGTAGATCGTGAGCGACTTGAGCTCGTCCATGAACAGCTTGAACGCGTAGCTCATGTCCACGTGGCTGATCTCCGTCGCGTCCTTGCAGACCGGGCAGCTCGCCACGTTCTTGCGGCTGTCGTAGACCGCGATGAGGCCGCAGTTCTCGCACACGGGGATCGTGGTCTTGTCCGAGTCGAAGCGCTCCTTGAGCAGCATGCTCGCGCCGTGGGCGACGAAGGTGTCCTTCTCCATCTCTCCCAGGCGCAGCCCGCCCTCCTTCGCCTTGCCCTCCGTCGGCTGCCTCGTGAGCAGCTGGATGGGGCCGCGCGCGCGCGACTGCATCTTGTTCGCGACCATGTGCTTGAGCCTGAGGTAGTACATGTTGCCGACGTAGATCTCGACGTGCATCCGCTCGCCCGTCTCGCCGTTGCACATGATCTCGCAGCCGTTCTCCTTGAAGCCGAACTTCTTGAGCTCGTCGCGCAGGTCGCGCTCGGCCTCGTTGCTGAAGATGGTGCCGTCCACGTACCTGCCCGAGAGCGCGCCGACCTTGCCGCCGAGCAGCTCGAGGAGGTGGCCGACCGTCATCCTGCTCGGGATGCCGTGGGGGCTGAAGAGGAGGTCCGGGACGATGCCGTGCTCGCTAAACGGCATGTCCGCCGCCTTCACGATCGTCGCGACGACGCCCTTCTGGCCGTGGCGCGAGATGAACTTGTCGCCGATCTCGGGGATGCGGTTGTCGCGCAGGCGCACCTGCACGAGCTTGTTGCCCTCCTCGTTCTCGGTCAGCATGACGAAGTCGACGACGCCCTCCTCGCCGTGCTTGAGGCTCATCGAGCTCTCGCGGCGGTAGTTCGTGACGAGGTTGTACTCGTCCATGCCGGAGAGGAACCTGGGCGGGGACGTCTTGCCGATGATGACGTCGCCTTCGGCCACGCGCGCCTCGGGCCCGATGATGCCGTCCTCGTCGAGGAAGCGGTAGTCGTGCTCGGAGCGGTAGCCCTTCGCGTCCTTGTCGGGGATCGAGATCTCGTCCATGAGGCCGCCCGAGTAGCGCAGCTCCTCCGCCTTCGTCGGGCGGTAGTACGTGCTGCGGCCGAACCCGCGCTGGATGCTGCCCTCGTTCACGACGATGGCGTCCTCCATGTTGTAGCCCTTGTAGCTCATGACGGCGACCGTCGCGTTCATGCCGCTCGGGTGCTTGTCGTAGTCGATGATGTCGTAGAGGAGCGTGGTCACGACCGGGCGCTGCGGGTAGTGCAGCAGGCTCGTGTCCATGTCCATGCGCATGAAGAAGTTCGCGGCGTAGAAGCCCATCGCCTGCTTCTGGTTCTTGGCTCCCTGCAGCAGCCTCGCGCCGGGGTTGAAGTCGCCAAACGGCACGAGCGCGGCGATGATGCCGAAGATGTCGATGCTCGCGATCTCGAGGTGCGTGTGCTCGGGCGTGAGATCGGACTCCTCGAGCGCGACGAGCGCCATCTCCTCCTCGGACGCGTCGAGGAACTCGAGCAGGCCCTGCTTGAGCAGCTCCTTCCACGTGAGCTCGTTCGACTGCAGCTTCGCGATGTGCTCGCCGGTGAGGAGCGGCTTGCCGTTCTTCACGACGATGAGCGGGCGCACGCTGCGGCCCTTCGCGGTCTCGACGTAGACGCTCTCGAGCGACTCGTCGTAGAGCACGTTGACGTGCGCGGACATCTTGCCCTGCCTGCGCTCGCTGACGATGCTCGCGATGAACTCGCGGGGGCTCTCCACCGTGCCGAGGTACTTGTGATCGAGGAATACGTCTGCCATGTCGCCCACCTAGATGTCCTTGGCCAGCGTCAGCCCCAGCCGTCGGAGGTCCTTCATGACCTCGTCTTCGTTGATCGCCGAGCTCGCGCGCGCGAGCATCGCGAGGTTCTTCCTGAGCCCGATGTTGCTTCCCTCGGGCGTCTCGGACGGGCAGAGCCTGCCGAGGTGCGTGCTGTGCAGCGCGCGCGCGGCGAAGTTCTCCTGGCTGCTCGAGAGCGGGCTCACGACGCGCTGCAGGTGCGAGAGCGTCTGCAGGAAGTTGAGCCTCTCGAGGCGCTGGCACACGCCCGTGCGCCCGCCGACCCAGTTGCCCGTCGCCATGCTCGAGTAGATCTTCTGCGTGAGCAGCTTCTCCCGGATGATGACCTTGATGCTCGGGAACTTGCCGCGCTTGACGATGCGCTGGAAGTTGTAGAGCATGTCGCCGATGAGCACCTTGAGGTTCACGCGGAAGAGGTCGGCCAGCAGGTCGCCCGAGAGCTTGAGGCGCTTGTTCATGTAGTGGTCCTTGTCGTCCTCCGGCAGGACCTCGCCGCTCACGAGCACGTAGCGCTTGAGGTACTTGCACAGCGAGTACGCCTTCGCCATGCGCCTGTCGTCGGTCGTGCCGATGTGCGGGAGCAGGTACTTGTCGACGATCTCGTTCATGCGCTCCATCCTGATCTCGCGCGTCTGGTTGATGCCGATGCGCTTGCTCAGGTAGTCGATCGCGTCGTCGACCGTCTTGATGTCGACGAACTCGTAGAGGTTGATGATGACCTCGCTGTTGTCCGTGAGGCCGATCATGCGCATGATGTCCTCGTCCTTGACCATGCCCAGCGCCTTGATCACGGGGATGAGCGGCACGCGCTTGACCCTCGTGAACGTGAGGTAGAAGAGGCCGTCCTTGAGGCGCTCGTACATGTGGGGGATGCGGTAGCTGCCGCGCTCGGAGAAGACCTTGCCGACCCAGGGGCTCACGCCCGTGCTCGCGCGCTCGACCATGAAGCGGTTGCTCGCGAGGTCCTCGATGTCGACGATCGCCTTCTCCGTCCCGTTGACGATGAAGTAGCCCCCCGGGTCGTCCGGGTCCTCGCCCTGGCGGATGAGCTCGTCGCGCGTGAGGCCGAAGAGGTGGCAGTTCTTGCTCTTGAGCATGATGGGGAGGCTGCCGATCTGCGTCTTGAAGCTCTCGCGCTGCACGCCGTTGATGTGCGCCGAGACCTCCATGTAGATCGGGGCCGCGTAGCTGATGTTGCGCAGGCGCGCCTCGATAGGGTAGATCGCGCGCGTGCTGCCGTCCGCCTCCGTGATCTCGGGCTTCGTGACCCAGATCTTGTCGAGCTGGATCTTGAACTCCTCGACGTTGCTCGGGATGATCGTGGGCTCGATCTCCTTGTTCTCGTTCACGATCTCCTGCAGCTCGTGCTCGATGAAGTAGTTGAAGGAGTCGATGTCGGCGAGCACGAGCGAGTGCTCGTGGAAGTACTTCTGGATGAGCGCCTGCGAGTCGAGATTCTTCTGTTCCATGGTGGGGCCTCAGTCAACGGACACGATGCGGTAGAACGTCGTCGTGCCGGCGGTCGATGATTTCCTCGTGATCCTGATGAGGTCGCCCTCCTTCGCTCCGAGGTGCGCGATGCCCGCGTCCGTCACGCGGATGCGCGGCATCTGCTGCGCCTGCGCGCCAAACGTGCGCAGGACCTCGTCCTTCTCCTTCTGCGAGCAGAGCTCGTGCAGGGGCACGAGCGTGTGCGATGTGACGTCGAAGAGCGGTTCCGTCCCCACGGGTGCGCTCGGTGCTTTCTTGGTCATTTTGCCTCTCCCCCCTCTTGCGCGGAATGGGTCCGACGGGATTTGAACCCGCGACCGTCCGATTAAAAGTCGGTCGCTCTGCCAGGCTGAGCTACGGACCCCTGATCGTCCTGTTCGTGCGGCGCGAATCCCGTCTCCACGCCCTGGCCGGGATTTGAACCCGGGTCGAAAGCGCGACAGGCTTTCATGCTGGGCCGCTACACCACCAGGGCATCTTCTGCCCGTCGACCGCGCCACCTTCCAGCGTGCTCTCTGACTCGGTGCTTGCCCAAGCTCAGAATGCGCTCTCAGGTGACGTACGGACCCCGTGGACGGACATTGCAGCTCGCGAATCGCAAGGTCTTTTTAAAGGTTACGGTGAGGCATGTTTTTTGGGAAAAAGGCGCGCCG
>JAJPEB010000043.1 GCA_023252315.1 Candidatus Woesearchaeota archaeon
CTCCTTGATCCTGCTCTCCGAGAGCGAGGAGACGCAATCGACGATCCCTGTCCGCGCGGGTGCGTCCACGCGCACCACGATATCCTTGGCGCCCGCATCCTCGAGCTCTTCCGCGACGAGCATCTGGCAGCTCCTGCAGTGCATGCCGCTCACCTCTATGCGCACTTTCCTGGCCCTGCCGTCGATGGGTTCAGATGACATTGACGACACCCCTGTACATGCCCATGCTGCACGTGTACGTGAACCTGCCCTTCTTCGCGGGAGTGAATGTGTACGAATCCGATCTCGTGAAGTCGGCGCGGATCCCGAGTTCGGGCTGCACCACGAACGAGGCGCATCCCTTGATGGTGCCGTCGTTGCGCAGCGTCACGGGCTTGCCGGCCTCCCCAGTGAACTCATGGGGCGTGTAGCCTGTCTTGTCGATGCCCAGCATGACGATCTGCCCTTGGGGGACGGCAGAGAACGCCCCTTGGCCGGACCTGCTGCCCTGCGCGCTGCAGCCGATGAGCGCCACGATCAGCGCGACGGATGCCATCGCGACCATGGCCCGCCAGTGGAATCCATTCCCCATATTCCCCCTCCGCAATGCTGATATAGTGCTATTACAATGGATGAAACAATATATAATACGTCGCGTAACACCGCGGCGGGGCGCAAGGGGCGCCGGGGAGGTCGTTTCGCCATGGGAAACATCAGCGAGAAGGCGCTTCGCGACATCGCGCTCGCCGCGCTCGCAGGCTTGCTTGCGGCGGCGATATGGATGGCGTTCGTCACGTACAACCACCACGAGGAGGGGGACGGGGCGCTCATGCGCTTCGCAGTCGACCACCATCTCGGGATCATGGTGGGGCTAGTGCTCGTCTCCATCGTGTTCGGCTTCGCGTCCTCCCGGTTCCTCTATGCGCGGCTCCAGGAGAGCAGGAGGGCATCGAGAGGGATGCTCGACGTGGTGCTGCTGTTCCTGAGCGCGGAGGAGCGCACGGTCGTGAACTACCTCGTCGAGCGCGGGGGCGAGACGACGCAGGCGGAGATCTCGCGGCTCCCGCGCATGACGCGCGTGAAGGCGCACCGCTCGCTGCAGAAGATGCAGGAGAAGCGGATCGTGGACCTCGTGCCGCACGGGAAGATGCGCAGGGTGGTGCTGAAGGAGGGCATCCGGGGAGTCCTGATCGAGGGGGAGAGGTAGCCGCGCACCCTGGTCCGAGATACCTATCCATCTGCGAGGGAAATGCGCGCTGCGCTGCACAAATCCTTATCGCGAAAGGTACGGCATCATCCTCTCTGGCGAGATCCTCGTACCGCTCCTGAGCGCCTCGTTAAGCACTGTCGCGAGCACTGCCTGCGGCGCAGGGAACCCTCCGATCACGTCGACGCGCGTCTCGATCCCGTAGGAGCTTTGCATCCGCGCTCTGTCCGAGAGAGCGCCTGCACTGCATGCCGCGAAATGCGTGCCCGTGAGAAGCTGCCGATAGACATTCCATCGCATATCTCGCCGTACGCTCTCGCTGGTGTCGAGCGCCCCGATGAGCCCCTCGAGGAACTCCTTCTGTCCGTTCACGAGCGCAAGGCGCGGCATCACGAGGTACGCCCCCATCGTCCCTGCAAAGAAGACGCTGCCCTCCTCGAAAAGCGTGCGAGGCGGGCCATACTCGAATGCGGTCACCTCTCCCGAGCATGAGGTGAGCACCGCAGGGATGCGCTCACTCCTGCAGAGATCAAGGAACGGCAGGTATGTCTCAACCTCTTGCGTGCGCAATCCCGCGGAGCCTGTCGCGCGGATGACGATGCCACTGGGCTGCGTCCGCTCCAGTTCCTTGCGCAGGAGATCGGGGTCGGAGATGCCGTCGATGGCCTTGAGGCGCCGGAAATCCATGCAGGTGTTCTTCTGGTCCGCATGCCTGCTCCAGAAGTCCACGATTCCTTGCGCGAGAGGCTCGCCGACGCCATGATCGTAGAGCACTGCGCGCAGTATCCCCTGCCACAGGTGCGATTCCTTCGACGAGTGCGTCCTGCGATAGTTCTCTATGATCGCGAGGGAAGGGATGACGTCGTGCGCGAGCGTGCCTTGCGCGACGCCCCGCGCGAGGGTTTCCTTTAGGCAGCCATACATCCCGTCGACGCCTGACCCCTGCAATGGCTTGCGCTCGAACCCCAGGATCGGCACCGTGGGCAGGGAACCTCTCGCGAACACCGCGCGCTGGTCCGCGGTGTCGAGCGCCCAGTCGGGCAAGCTTATCGAATATATCGAGAACCTCCTTCCCGTACTGGGGTCCGCGATATATTCGATAAGCTTGCCCGACTGGAGCATACGCTCGAGGCGGCTGCGGGAGAAGTACGGGCTCGCAGAGGTGCGTGCCGGGCGGATATCGCCGATCGCGATGGTGGCGAGGCAGGTCCCGCGCCTCGGGTCGAAGTCGCGCGTATGCCAGTCCGCAGCGCTGCCCGCAGTGTCCGTCCTATGCGTGATGATCCTCCCGTTCGGGCGCGTCGCCATCACGCCTCCCGCCGTACCGTACCTCAAGAAGAGCCCCGCGGCAAGAGAGTTCCCTGGCGCGTCGGACTCGGGATCGGCTTGGTCGCGGATCGAACCCAGGAAGACGACAGGCTTGTCGATGCGCGCGTTGCCAGCGAGCGCCATTGTCGCAGCCGCGAGGTCCATCGTATCCGTGCCGTGGATCACGATCGCGCCGTTCGCGTCAGGGAGCCTGTCAAGGATCATGTCGCACATGCGCACGAGGTCCGTGCGGGGATGCGCCGAGCTGTCCCGCGCAAATCCAGGATCCAAGACATCGTAGCGCGCGCCGGGGACTGACTGGAGGATATCCACCACAGCGCCCTGCGCGCCACTCTCGACCTGGAGCACTCCCGACTCGTCGTGTCCCTCCCTATCGTCCCGCCCGTAGGGACGAGGAGGGTCGGCTTCATCGTCGCGGAGATGCCGGACGAGCTTATATAGTTTTTCGGATTCTCTCCTTCGAAGTGGTGGAGGAAAACAGCATGCGAAGCCCTTACGACGCCCGGCTCATATCTTGAGCGTCGTGACCTTGCTGATCCCGTGCTCGTTCATCGACACGCCGTAGAGGTTGTCCGCCTCCGAGATGATCGCGTCGTTGTGGCTGATGACGAGGTACTGCGCGTCCTTGCAGTACGCGCGCACGAGCTTGCCGAGCTTCTCGGAGTTGTGCTTGTCGAGCGCCGCGTCCACCTCGTCGAGCACGTAGAACTGCGCGGGCTCGTGCTCCTGCACCGCGAAGAGGAATGCGAGCGCGGTCATCGTCTTCTCACCGCCCGAGAGCGAGCGGATGTCCATGAACTTCTTGCCCGAGAGCTTGACCTTGATAGCCACCCCGCCCGAGAAGACGTCCTTGGGGTTCTCGATCTCGAGGTACGCCTCGCCCTTCGCCGAGAGCGTCGTGAAGATGCGCTGGAAGTTGCGGTTGAGCGCGTCGAAGGCGCGCATGAAGATCTCGGCCTTCTTCGCGTCGATCTCGTTGATCATCACGAGCACGTCCTCGCGCTCGAGCGCGAGCTTCTCGCGCTTGCCGACGAGGTCCTTGTACTCGCGCTCCACCTGCTCGTACATGTCGAGCGCCTTCATGTTGACGGCGCCGATGCCGGCGAGCATGCGCTCGAACTCCTTGATCTCGACGAGGCAGTCCTCCTCCTTCTTGCCGGGGAACGCCTCGACGTCGAGGTAGCGCGCGAGCTCCTCGTCCACGCCCGCGAGCTCCGCCTTCACGCGCGCGAGCTCCATCGAGACGTTGATGTTCTTCGCCTCCATCTCGCGCGCCTTGAGCTGGTGCTTGTCGATCTCGCCCTCGAGCTTGCCGATGCGCTCGGACGCCTGCTCGCGCTGCGCGAAGAGGCCCTTGAACTGGCTGAGGAACTTCTTCTCGAGCTCGTCCTTCTCCTTGAGCGATCTCTCGAGCGCGGCGAGCGACGCGCGCAGCGCCTCCTGCTCGTCGCGGAACGACTGCAGCTCGCGGTCCTGCTGCTTCATGATCTCCTTGATTCGCGCGGCCTCGGGACCGAGCACGGACGTGAGCTGCGCGTCGTTCGCCTTCATCTTCGCCGCGATGCCCGAGATGTGCTCCCTGACCGACGCCTGCTTCTCCTCGAAGCTCGTGAGCTGGGCGAGCACCTCGGGGCTGCGCATGCCGCTGATCTGCTCGCGCAGCCTCTGCTTCTCGATCTTGAGGCTCGCGAGCTCGCGGTTCGCTCGGCTCACCCTCGCGACGATGTCGTCGAGCTCCTTCTCGAGGCGCGCGCGCTCGTCCTGCATGCGCTGCTTCTCCTGCTTGTCGAGCGCGAGGTCCTGCGAGTCGATGTGCAGCGTCTTCTCGATCGTGATGACTTCCGCCTCGAGCTCCGCCTTGCGCGAGCGCAGCCCCTCGATCACGCGCTCGGTGTCGCGCCGCTTCTGCTCGAGCTTCGCGAGCACGTTCTCAGAGTCCGCGAGCTCGCGCTCGAGGCGCGCCACGCGCTCCGCGAGCTCCTTGCCCGCGAAGCCCATGCCCGTGCGCCCCTTCGCGCGGAAGCCTCCCTGCATCGCACCCGAGGTGTCCGCGAGATCGCCCTGCAGCGTGACCATGCGCGCCTTGCCGATGCCGATGCGGCGCGCGGTCTCGAGCGTGTCGACGACCACGGTGTTGCCGAGCACGAAGCGGAACACGGGCTCGAAGCGGCGGTCGTAGTCGACGAGGTCGATCGCGAGCCCGACGACGCCGTCTTTCTTCGCGAGCTCCTTGAGCGACGCGTCGACGGCGGGCGCGCGCAGCCGGTTGAGCGGGAGGAACGTCGCGACGCCGTGCTGGCCGCGGCGCAGGAAGTCGATGCACTCGCCCGCGGTCTTGTCGTCCTCGACGACGATCGAGGAGAGCCTACCGCCCGCCGCGATCTCGAGGGCGAGCTGGTGCTCGCCGCGCACGGTGCCGAGCTCGGCGACGGTGCCGACGACGCCCTTCATCTTGTCCTTCTGCGCGAGCACCTTCGCGACGGCGGCGCCGCCCGCGCCCCCTTCCTTGAGCGAGAGCGACTCCGCGCGCAGGCGCGTGAGCTCGTCCGTCGCCGCCGAGACCTTCGCGCGCGCGCTCGAGAGCTGGCTCGCGATGCTCGCGTCGTCCGAGAGCGCCCCCTGCAGCTCCTTCGTCGCCTGCTTGAACGCGTCCTGCTTGCCCTTGAGCGCGTCGAGCTGCTTCCTGTTCGACTTCTCGGCCTCGAGCACCTTCGCCATGCGCTCGTCCGCCTGCTCGGCGCGGATGTCGAGGCGGTCCTTCTCGCGCAGCTTCTCCTGCTGCTCCGCGCGCATCCGCGCGAGCTCGTCCTGGAGCCGCTCCGCCTTCGCGTCGATCTCCTCGATCTGCTTGTCGAGCCTGCCCGCGTCGTCGACCGAGTGCTTGCGCTTGAACTCCGCGATGCGCTCGCCGACCTGCGCGAGGCCGCGCTGGCTCTCCTGCGCGTCGCGCTCGAGCTCGCGCTTCTCCTCCTCGATGTACTTGATCCTCTCGAAGAGCTCCTGGTTCGTCTTGACGAGGCTGTCCCTCCTCTCGCCGACCTTGACGACCTCCTGCGAGAGCGTCTCGACCCTCGCCTTCTTGACCCCGATGTCGACGCGCAGGGTCTCGACCTCCTTGTGGAGCGCGACCTGCTCCTTCTCGCCCTTGCGCTCGATCTCCCTGTTGATCTCGTCGATCTCCTTGCGGTTCGCGCCGACCTGCGCGCGCGCCTCCTCGATCCTGCCCTGCGCGAGCGCGATCTCCTCCTGGTGCTTCCTACCGATCGCCTCGTGCTTCTCGCGCTCCTGCATGCGCTTGGAGCGGCGCACCTCGAGCACCGTCTTCTTGTTGCGGCGCAGCGAGTCCTGGAGCTGCCTGAACTGCATCGCCTGGTCGCGCTCGGACTTGAGCTCGCGCAGGTACGCCTCGCGCTCGGTCAGGATGATGTGCGTCTCGTTGAGCTTCTCGTCGACGCGCTCGAGCTCCTTGAGCGCCTTCTCCTTCTTCTCCTCGTAGACGCCGATGCCCGCGATCTCCTCGATGAGCTGCCTGCGCTCGAGGCCCGACATCTCGATGAGGTGGATGATGTCGCCCTGCAGGATGATGTTGTGGCCGTCGGGGTCGATGCGCGCCTTCTCGAGCATCTCGACGACCTCCTGGCGCGTGCGCTTCCTGTCGTTGATCTCGTAGTCGCTCTGGCCGCTCTCCTTGACGGTGCGCGTGATCTTGAGCTCGGGGAATCCCTCGCCGAAGACCTTCGACGCGTTGTCGAAGTAGATGCTGACCCTGCCCTCCTTCGCGGGCTGCTTCGTCTTGCCGCCGTTGTAGATGAGGTTCGCGGTCTTCTCCGCGCGAAGCCCCTTGCTCCCGGACTTGCCGAGCACGAAGACGAGGCTGTCGAGGATGTTCGACTTGCCCGAGCCGTTGGGGCCGAGCACGACGTTGTACTTCTCGCCGAAGATGAGCTCCGTCTGGTTCGCGAAGGACTTGAATCCCTTCATCTCCATCCGCGTGATGCGCGTCTCTCCTATGCCTACCACCCTCGAGCTTGTCCTCGGACGCCCCAGGGGAAGTATTTAAGGATTGCGCGGGGGTGTCCGACGGAGATGGCCTGCCAGGGTCCCAGGGTGGCCCGTAGCCGCCCGTCTGCCCTTCAGGCGAGCTTCAGCCGCGAGAGCAGCGCGAGCGCCCCCCTCTTCGCGTCGTCAGGCCCCTGCACGACGAGCTTGCCCGTCGTGTACGCGATGACCGTCACGGGGCCGCCCCTCATGCGCACCGCCTCGTAGGGGTTCGTGGGCTCCTCGAAGGCGAAGCCGTGCGCCTTGAGCGCCGAGAAGCGCGCGAGCGCGTCCTTGCGGGCCGTGTCCCGCTGCGGGCCCTTCGCGTCGGAGAACTGCGAGAGCGACGACTGCGCGGGCGCCTGGGCGAGCCTGCGGTAGCTCTCCCACGACTTGCGGAAGAACTCGTGGCCATCACGCCAGTTCCGCGCGAGGAACGCCTGCGTCGCGGGGTCCGCGGGGTAGCCCGAGCCGAGCGGGCCGTGCGCCTGCGCGAGGGCCGCGATCGCGGCGTCGCGCGAGACCTTCGCGAGGATGCTCGCGGCGCCGACCACGGGATGGTTCGCGTCGGCCTTGATCTCGCACTGCAGGGCGATGCCGCGCGTCGCGCCCTCGGGGTCCTCTTTCTCGAGCGCCATGCGCACGACGCGCTCGTATGCCGCGGTCGAGCGCGTGGGGGAATCGATGATGACCTTCGTGAGCGCCACGCGCGCGGCGAGGCGCGCGATGAGCAGCGCGGTCGTGCGCGCCTCGAGCAGGTTCAGGTTGTCGCCGTCGGCGAGCACCGCGGCGTCGATCTGCGCGGGCGTGAGCGCGACGATCTCGTGCGGGCAGCCGCCCAGGCGCTGCGCGGCCTGCTCGCGCGCCTGCGGCGAGAGCAGCTTGCTGTCGGCCGCGCCGAGCCTGCGCAGGTCCTCCTCGTCGTCGCACGCGGCGATCGCCATCACCATGGGCCCGATGACGGGTCCGCGGCCCGCCTCGTCCACCCCCGCGATCATTTCTCCTCGATCTTGACGAGCGTGACCGTGAAGTTGAGCGCGAGGCCGGCGAGCGGGTGGTTGAAGTCGATGACGACGGTGCCGTTGTCCCTGCGCTTGACGATCCCCATGCCCGCCTTCGCGCGCACCTGGTCGCCGAGGCGGAACGGCGAGGTCAGCGAGATGTGCGACGCGTCGACCGCGTCGACGACGTAGGGGCCGAACGTGGTGTTGACCTGGTCGCCCACGCTCGCGATGCGCCTGAAGACGAGGCTCGTGCCGTTCTCGCTCACGAGCGCGCTCAGCAGCTGCGGGTTGCCGAAGCGCACGTTCGCCTGGCGCACCGAGACGATGCGCAGCGTCGCTTCCGTCGCGTTGAGCGCCGTGACGTTGTACGAGAAGTCGGTGTCGTTGATGACGCTGCCGACGCGCATGTCCGCAGCGCCTCTCGTGCCGAGCGACGCTCGCGGAACGACGAGGGTGCGCTCGAGCGCGATCTGGCGGTCGAGCACGGTGCCTTCGGGCAGCTCGAGGACCTTGCCGGGGTCGTAGCCTCCGTACGCGTCCACCGCCTTCACGAGCACGGACTTCGTCTGGCCCTCGCGCATGCCGTAGATCGCCTGCTCGAAGCCGGGCACGACCGCGCCCTCGCCGAGCGTAACCGTGATCGGGGTGAACTTCGTGAGCGGGCCGCCGCCGAGCGCGTCGCGCAGCGCGGGATCGTTCGTGTCGAAGAGCGTGCCGTTCTCGAACCTGCCGGCGTACGTCACATGCACCGTGTCCCCGATCTGCGCCGTGCGCGAGGCGCATCCTGCGAGGAGAAGGAGGATGAGGAATGCGAAGGCGGTTTTCATGGGGGCATGCGACGCCTTCACGCTTTTAAGGGTTTCCGGTGCAGGGGAGAATATTTAAAAAGGGCCTGCGGCCTCTTGCGCATCGCGCCTCTGTAGCTCAGCGGTAGAGCGGCGGTTTCGTAAACCGCAGGTCCGGGGTTCAAATCCCTGCAGAGGCTTTCTCCCGGTTTCGTGCATTCTCTCGGGGCCAGACTTCCCTTCCTGGGCCTATCCCATGTACGACGGCTTCCAGTCCGCCTGGCGCGGCGTCGACGTCTGCGCGGCCTTCATGTCGCGCATCGCCTTGAGCTGCGCCTCGCTCTGGGTGATCGTGCCGAACTTCTTCTCGTACTCCTTCACCGCCTTGCCGAGCTGCGCGACGAGCGTCTTCGCGAGCCAGGGCGTGAGCGTCACCGCCTTGTGCGTGACGACGACCGTCGTCGGCTGCCCGCCGGGGCCGAACTGGGGCGTGAGCGACTTGAAATCGAAGATGAAGCGCTCCGGGTCCCAGTTGTACGTGTACTCGAGGGCCGCGAGCGGCGACGTGTCGAGGTGCTGCACGATCTGCACTTCCTGGGGCTGTTCTTCGGGCTGCATGGGACTCACCACCTGATCTTGCGCCCGAGGAAGCGCGCGCAGCTAAAAAACCCTCGCACCGTCGCGCAGGGAGGAGAAGGAGGAGAGGAGGGGCCGCCCGGGAGCGTGGGGCATTACGCCTTGTGCCCGCATC
>JAJPEB010000044.1 GCA_023252315.1 Candidatus Woesearchaeota archaeon
ACCGACGGTGTTCGCGAAGATCGAGTTGTTGCTCGCCCAGCGGTGGTGCATGAGCTCCTTCTTGTGCATCTCGGGGTTCTTGAGGTCGAGGAACGACTCGTCGTCCGGGTCGCCGAAGAGGATCTCCGCGCTGCGGCGCACGTTGCCGGAGACGACGCAGCGGCCCACGAGGTTGAAGATGTCGACGATGTCGCCCGACGTGATCCTCTGGCCCACGCGCGCGTCGAGGAGCGCCTTGACGTCGTCGTACATCTCGCGCAGCGGGTCGGGGCCGCTCGCGACGCCGCCGAAGCTCTTGATGGGCGTGCCGTACGGGCGCACCTTGTCGTAGCTCACGTCGGGAGGGAGCTCGCACTTGCCCGCGTAGGCGTTGAGCAGCGTGCGCAGCAGGTCGACCCAGCCCTCGCGCGTGTCCGCGACCTCGTACGTCGCCTTCGCCACCTTGGGCTTCACGATCGCGACCTTGCCGGCCCCGCGCGTGTCGCCGCCGACGCCCACGCCGAGCATGCTCATGTCCATGAGGAAGCAGAAGGGCTCGGCGAAGTCCTTGTCGATGTCCTCCGACGAGACGAACGCGCAGTTGTTGAGGCACGCGGCGCCGCGCTTGTAGACGTAGTCCGTGCCCATCATCCACAGGCCGCGCCCGGGCGGCGTGAACTTGAACTCCCACATGAGCTGGAACATGCGCTGCGCGCTCTTCTGCGCCTTCTCCTCGTCCCAGGGGAGCGTGTTGGCCATGCAGTGGCGCAGCTGGATCGTGTACGTGCCCTCGACCACGCGCCTGACCGTCTGCCAGTACTCCTCGGTCCTGCCGTTGCCGAGGTCGCGCGCGTACGTGCGCTTGTAGCTGATGTAGCCGAGCGGGCCCCACTTCGGCTGCCTGCCCTCGAACCTCGCGAGGAACGCCTCGTCAAGCGCGAAGAACGGCTCGTGCGTCGCTTTCGTTGCGCTCGTCTCGTGTGCGGGCTCGTGCATTCGTGGGCTCATGCGGATCTCCTCTGTCTCCACACCGAACACTAGATGTAGTGTTTGGCTTGTTGCTGGAACGCGATAAGTAGCGGGCTTCGTTGCTCCTCCTTTATATGGATATCGCGCGCGCGAAAGTATAGTTCGCAATGCGGTATCCCGCGGCGCGCGCCGCTCCCCGACGGCCAAGCGCAACTGCCCCATCGCCCCCGCGGGCGCCCCGCACGCCGCCGTGTGCCAACCTTTATAAAAGTTGGGCGCGTCCTCGGGGCGTGCTAGGCTGGGGCGATAGCCGTGCCTTGTGACCGCAAACCGGCTTCATGGCGGGGCCGAAGCCCGCGCCGAGGCGTCGCCTGCGCGGCGGGAGCCGCGGCTCCGAGCGCCGATCCTGCGTCCGCACTGACGTGCGCTGCGCTGAACCCTGTCAGGCGGGGAACCGAGCAGCAGTAAGGTGCGCCGTGCGTGTAGCGCGGGTTGCGCAGGGGAGTGAGGGCCGCGTTCACTTCCGCAGCGTACGGAGCGTCCAGGCGCGGGCGCGCACACTTCCTCTCTTTCCCCTGCGTCTTCCCGCATGAACAACGTTTATAAACGCTCCCGGGACCCCGCGAAGCCACGATAGTGGGTATAGTCTAACGGTATGATGGGGGACTGTGGCTCCCCAGGCCCGGGTTCGACTCCCGGTACCCACTCTTTCCCGGCGCATGGCGGCTCCTCCCTGCGTCGTCATGGCTAGGCTCGCCGCCCGACGTACACTTTTCCCATTCCGCAGAGCCGCGCGAGATGCAGCGCGTTCTCCTCCGCCTTGTCGGTGCTCGCCGCGTACTCCTCGTACGAGGGCAGCACGAAGAGCGCATCGCCCTTCGCGCAGTCCTGGAGCATGTTGAACACGAAGCGCGACTGCGTGGGCCACGCCCAGCAGTACACGATGTCGGCCGTCGAGGGATCGACCGGGAGCCTCGCGTACGAGTCCTCGCGCACGGCCGCGATCGGCATCGTGCGCTCCTGCGCCTTGTGCAGGCGGCGGAACTCGCCGTACTGCGCGCTCAGGCGCACGGGGATCATGTCGCCGATCGTCCAGGAGCACGGCGTCGCGGGGTCGATGAGCCCCGCCGCGATCGCGCGCTCGTAGTTGCGCTGCAGGTGGGAGACGAGGAACGGGTTGATCTCGACGCCGTGCGATGCGAACCCCGCCGCGGCCGCGAGCAGCATCCAGCCGCCGTTGCCGCAGCCGAGATCGAGCGACACCTTCGAGATGTCCGCATGCGCGAGCAGCCCCACGACCGCCTCCGCGAGCATCTGCGGCGGCGACGGGATGTAGCCGCTCTCGCCCGACCTGGGCGACTCGAGCTCCATGTTCGAGTCGTCGAGGATGTCGACGACGCCTTGCAGGCGCTCGAGGAGCGGCATCATCCTGCGCGGCGGCGCGCGCGCCTTATGTTGGTATGCATCGCGGCCCGCGGATCACTGCACGAGGAGCCGCCTGCGCAACGCGTCCACGCTCTCGCGCTTGCGCGCGGGGTCGCGCAGCACCTCCCTGGGGCAGTCGTTGAGCGAGAACACCGCGATCTCGTAGAGGATCCGGTTGAGCTTCCTGCCCTTCTCCGTGAGCGCGTACGTGACCGTGACCGGCGACGTGCTCGCGACGCTCTTGCGCACGATGCCCTCGCGCTCGAGGTCCTTGAGCCTCGTCGAGAGCATCTTCGTGCTCAGCTCGGGGTTCGCCTCGAGGAACTCGCTGAAGCGCGACTTGCCGTCGAAGAGGTTCTGGATGATGCTGATGCTCCACTTCTTCCCGATGTAGCGCAGCGTGTTCTTCACCGGGCAGCATTTGAGGAGTGTCCCGCTCGCCATTGTTACCCGGATGTAACAGAGGGCTTATATAGTTTGTTACTTTTCCTCACCTTATAGAAAAACCACAGAGGTGCCACATGGGATGCGACGAAGGACAGTGCGGATGCGAGAGCGGATGCGGCTGCAACGGGAGCAAGGGATGCGGCTGCGGGCAGGGCTCGGGCTGCGAGATGACCGACATGGTGATGGCCATCGCCGACAAGGCGTGGGCAGAGCTCATGAAGGAGAAGATGAAGGCCGAGCTCGAGAAGAAGCGTGGCGCGCAGATGAGCAAGGTCGCGGCGGCGGCCGTCGACGCGTCGGTCGCGTACTGGAGCGCGAAGATGGAGGGCAAGTCCAAGCGCGAGCAGCACAAGGACGCGCTCAGGAAGGCGTTCCAGGGATGATCGCCCCGATTCCCGGATCCTTTTCTTTCCTTCCTTTCTTCCGCTTGCCAGCGCGGGCGCGCGGAGATCCCCGATGAGCGCCATCCATCCGGGCACGCGCATCGGCCACGTCCACCTCACCGTGTCGGATCTCGCAAGCGCGCTGCGCTTCTACAGGGACATCCTCGGCTTCGAGGTCACGCAGGACGCGGGCTCCGTCGTCTTCCTCTCCGCGGGCGGCTACCACCACCACATCGGGCTCAACGTATGGAGCGGGAAGGGAGCGAAGAGGCCCGAGGACGGGCACATCGGGCTCTACCACTACGCGATCCTCTACCCGACGAGGAAGGAGCTCGCGGACGCGCTGCGGCGCCTGCTCGCGGCGCAGTACCCGATCGAGGGCTCCGCGGACCATGGCGTCTCTCAGGCGCTCTACCTCAAGGACCCCGACGGGAACGGCGTCGAGCTGTACGCAGACATGCCGGAAGCGCAGTGGCCGCGCGACGCGAGGGGCAAGGCGCTGATGCACACGAGGCCGCTCGATCTCAAGAGGCTGCTGCGCGAAAGCTAAAGGCGCGATCCTCATGCGGGCGGAGAGCGCGGGCGCCCGGTGCGCACGAGCGCGACCGCAGCGCACAGCGCGACGAGGATCGCTGCCCCCGCGATGGCCGCCCTCCACGGGAACGCGCGCCCCTGCTCGACGCGCAAGACCATGCGGCTCGTGACGATCGTGCCGTTGCGCTGGAACTGCCCGAAGAGCGCGTACGTGCCCGCCTCGGGGAACGTGTAGCGGACGGGGATGTTGGGCCCGATGTAGCGCTGCGGCATCGCGCCCAGGTGCAGGCCGTGCCCCGGGACATACGCGTGCGTGTGCCCGGGCGAGGTCAGGTTCTCCATGACGACGAAGAGATGCATCTCCGAGCCGAGCAGCTGCTGCAGGTCCGTGACGTCCTCGCCGTCGTGCTCGATGTGGTAGGTGAGCGCGGCCTCCTGCCCCGCGACGATGCGCCCGGGCCCCTCGAGCGACACGTCATAGCCGTCCGACTCCCACTCCCTCGTCTCGCGATCGTCGGGAGGCGGCAGCGGCGCGGCGTCGCCGAGCGGGGGCGCGAGGACGTAGAGCGGGAACGACTGGAGCACGTTCGTGCCCGCGACCGTGTAGTCGATCGCGACGAGGTACGTGCCGGGCTGCGCGAACGTGTGCGCGATCGTGTACTCGCCCTGCGCGCTCGCCGAGAGCCCGCCCGGGTAGTCGTCGGGGTGCGTGTGCGCGAACGTCGCGAGGTCCGACCCGACGATGAACACATGCATCGCGCGCCCGTGCACGATGTCGAGGCGGCCCAGAGGCCTGCCCGCCTGCACGTCGGCGAGCACGAACGTGATGTTCGTCGCGATGCCCGCGAGCGGCGGGTCGTACTGCTCGACCATGCCCGACGCGTACTGGCGCGTGACGCTCACGACCGAGTGCGCGAGCGCGCAGGGGACGAGCAGCGCGCAGAGCAGCAGCGCCCCCGCGAGCGACGTGGCGGGGAGAGAGGGACGCACCGCGCCTCCTACTCCGGCACGCAGATGCTCTCCGTCGTCGCGAGGCGCGCGATGTCGTCGTCGGATGCCGTGGTGTTGCCTGCCTCGATGGCATCGATGCGTCCCCGGACTTCCTGCGCGATCGCGTCGATGTCCTGGCCCGTCGGGTACTCCTTGTCGTATTCCTTCGCCTTGGGGATCCACCCGGGCAGGCCCTCCTTCGCCTCCGCGAGGGCGTCCGCGGCCGCGTCCTCCTCTCCGTGGCGCGCGAACACGTAGTAGTGCGCGAGCGCGTGCGGGGGGCAGACGAGCTCCTCGCCCGTGTCGAGGTAGTCGGCGATGAAGCTGAGCGTGTGGCCCGCGTGCTCGTACTCCTTGTACCTGACCATGATCGCGAGCTCGCCCAGCTCGTCCTGCGCGACCTTGTCGCCCGCGAGCATCCCGTCGAGCGTCGCGAGATCGCCTTCCGTGATGTTCTTGTCCTGCGCGAGGCTCGAGAGCCTGCCGATCTCCGCCTTCGCCGCGTCCTTCTGCTGCGGCGCGACGGTCGTTGCGCATGCGACCAGCGCGGCCGCGAGCAGCACCGTCGCGAGCGCGCCCATGATGTGCGGGTGCTTCATCGGTATCCCTCCCTTCTCGCGGCATCGTGGGCGGGGGTTAAAATAGGTTGCGCGGGGCCCGCGGGCGCGTGTGGGCAAGTGGAAGCACAGCATGCCCTGCGGCGCTTATGAGAGAGAGCACCGGGGCGAAGGTGACATGCGGGCAGGATCCGATGTTAGCCCCGATGCGCAACAGTTAAATACCTCAGGGAGCACCACACAGCGCCGCACAGCGGCGCATTCTCTCCTCCGGCGGGAAGAAGGGCACACAGACCGCCGGGAGGAACCCCATGGAAAATCCCCATCGCACTACGCATCACCAGAGAAGCGGCGCCCCTGCGCCCGTCCCCGCGAATTCCGCGCCTCGCGCGAGCGCGCAGGGCGACGGCTTCGCCGCGCTCCCGCTCATCGACCAGCTCCAGCGCGCGCTCGCGCACGAGGGCTACGCGACCCCCACGCCCATCCAGGCGCAGGCGATCCCGCCATTGCTCGCGGGCAAGGACCTCTTCGGCGTCGCGCAGACGGGCACGGGCAAGACCGCGGCCTTCCTGCTCCCGCTCATGCAGCACCTCGTGCAGGTCAAGCGCATGCCCTCGCGGGGGCGCCCGCGCAGCCTCATCCTCGCGCCCACGCGCGAGCTCGCGGCGCAGATCGGCGAGCGCATCGACGCGTACGGGCGCTACCTCAACCTCACGCATACCGTGATCTACGGCGGCGTCGGGCAGCGCCCGCAGGAGCAGGCGCTCACGCGCGGCATGGACATCGTCGTCGCGACGCCGGGCAGGCTCCTCGACCTCATGCAGCAGGGCTTCGCGAAGCTCGACAACGTCGAGGTCTTCGTGCTCGACGAGGCGGACCGCATGCTCGACATGGGGTTCATCCCCGACATCAAGAAGGTCATCGCGACGCTGCCCCGCGAGCGCCAGTCGCTCTTCTTCTCGGCGACGATGGCGCCCGAGGTCGTGGCGCTCGCGCGCACGCTCGTGCGCGACCCCGTGCACATCGAGATCGAGCCCGAGAAGCCGACGGTCGACCGCATCGCGCAGAAGCTCATGTTCGTCGACAAGGACCACAAGGACGAGCTGCTCGTGCGCCTCATGCGCGAGACGGGCATGGACAAGGTCATCGTCTTCACGCAGATGAAGCACGTCGCGAACAAGGTCGCGCAGAAGCTCAACGCGTCGGGCATCAGCGCGGCCCCGATCCACGGCAACAAGAGCCAGGCAGCGCGCGAGCAGGCGCTCGCGGGCTTCCGCTCCGGCAAGGTGCGCGCGCTCGTCGCGACGGACATCGCCGCGCGCGGCATCGACGTGGAGGCGATCACGCACGTCGTCAACTACGACCTGCCGACCGAGCCCGAGACGTACGTGCACCGCATCGGGCGCACGGCGCGCGCGGGCGCGCAAGGCGACGCGATCTCGTTCTGCTGCGGCAACGAGAAGGAGTACCTGCGCGAGATCGAGCGGCTCATCCGGAGGCCCATCCCCGTCGACACGAACCAGCCGTTCCACTCCGAGCGGGCGCGCAACGCGACGGGAGCGGACGCGAGGCCCGAGCCGAGGCAGCAGCGCGGCGGCGGGCAGCGGTACGGCGCCCGCCCGCGAGGACAGACGAAGCGCGGGCTGCAGGGGCGGCGAAGGTAGGCGCTCGCCGAAGGTTCACGCATGGTCTTCTTGCTTTTTCTTTTCTTCGCGCCGCGGAGTTCCTCACTCACTGCGTTGCGTGGCCTCACGAAATCGGCGCTGCATGCGATGGAAATCAGAAGATTTCCAGCGCGCCGGAAACCTTGGAGGTCTCCGAGCGAATCGCGCTGTTTTCTGTCGGGCTCCAAGGCGGCGCTCTCCGTAGAGGACATCTCGAAGAGAAATGTTCAGGAGAACCTGGGGCAAAATCACAATAGCAGAACAAGAAATGCGGGAAGAAAAACAGGAAAAGAAGGATCTACCGCGCTCCCATGCCGTGCCAGGCGGGAGGACCGAGGGGGGCTCCGAAGTCCTCGCCGGGCATGCCGGGCCCGCGGGCGGTGTCGCTGGTGTTGTTGTCCTGCATCTCCTGGTGGTGCTTGACGATCATGTCGAAGCGCTCCCGGGTGAGCTGCGCGCTGAACTGCTCGCTCATCGCGGCCGTCCACGCCTGGAAGTCGTTGCTCTCGATCGCCTGCTGGACCTTCTCGCCCGCGCGCTCGCGCTGCACGATCGCGTCGAACTCGTCCTGCGTCAGCGTCGAGTTCTGGTCGGGCGCGAGCACGCCCATGGCGTCGCGCCACGACGCGTAGTCGCCGGCCTTGACCGCGTCTTGCGCGTTGCGCATCGCGTCGCGCCTCGCGGCCATGCCCTTCGCGCGCGCGGCCATCTTCTCGAACTGGTCCTGCGTGATCGTGACCGAGCTGTTGTCCGCCGCGAGCGAGGCCGTGAACGCCGCATAGTCGTCGTTCTGGATCGCCGTCATGGCTGCGGCGCTCATGCCGGGGCCCCGGAAGCCCCCGCGGGGCTGGTGGTCCTTCGCCCCGAGCGCGAACGCCCCCGCGGCGAGCGCTCCGATGAGGATCAGGGCGACGATCCCCGCCTGGTATTTTCGTTCCATCTGCACACCTCCCGTATGGCGAGTCGGAGTCGGCACGGGGCGTATATAAGCGGACAGAAGGGGAAATGTATACTCATCGTCCACAATCTTGTCGACGAGGGCGCTGCGGAGCATTTACTGCTCGTACCTCGCAGCATCTACGAAAATCGCCCTGCATGCGATGGAAATCCGAGATTTCCAGCGCGCCGGAAACTCTGAGTTTCCGAGCGAATCGGGCGATTTTCTGGTCTACTCCAAGGCAGCGCCCCTAGAGAAAAGAAGAGTACAGAAGGATGGAGAATCATCAAGGAACCTGTCGCAGAACACGTCACAGGTCGAACTCATCCAGCAGCCCGATGATCAGCCTGTAGCGCTCGAGGTAGCGGAACCCCTTGTCCGTGAGCGTGAGGTACTTGCCGCGCTTGCCCGTCGCCACCTCCTTGATCAGCTCCTTCTCGACCAGCTCCGTGCAGTACTCCGAGAAGCTCATCGACGAGAGGTTCGAGTAGCGCATGAGCGGCGTCGGGCGTATCGAGTTGCGGTGGTCGCTGATGATCGAGAGGATGTCGTGGATCACCTGGAGGCGGTGCCGCTTCTTCCCGCTCGCCCGCTCGCCGCTCACCTTGTCCACTTGGACACCTTGTAATACACCATCGCGAACACCGCGAGCGAGGTCGCCTGGAACGCGAGCTCGACGCCAAGCGGCGCGGGCCTCCTGTTCCCGATGATCCAGATGTTGATGAGCCACAGCGCCGCCACGAGCACGTAGAGCACCTTCGTCTTCGACGCCTTCGCGGCGCGCGCGAGCACCGCCATCGCGACCACGAGCAGCAGCAGCGCGGTCTGCAGCGCGAAGAGTATCCACGGCGACCTCGCGACGAACGAGAGCACGGAGAGGAAGACGGCGAGCATGTGGGCGTAGAGCGTGAGGTTGCTGCCCGCGATCCTCTTGCGCGCCGAGCTGAGCACGAGGAAGAGGATGGCGAGCGTGCTGAAGTAGCCGAACACGAGGATGAGCGGGAAATCGATCGCGTGCCTGGGCAGGAACCAGTGGAACTTCAACGGTGCGTCTGGTGCAGTGGTCATGGTTC